>DATIQI010000178.1:0-36091 GCA_035470985.1 Acidobacteriota bacterium | reverse complement strand
GAGCAGGACTGCTCGCTGGCCGAGATCAACCCCCTGATCGTCACGCCGTCCGAGGAGGTCTGGGCCATCGACGCGAAGGTCGTCGTGGACGACAACGCGCTCGACCGCCACCCCGAGGTCGCCGCCATGCGGGATCTCGGCGCGGAGGATCCGGGCGAGGTGGAGGCGCGCGAGAAGGGCCTCTCGTACGTCCGTCTCGACGGAACGATCGGCTGCGTGGTGAACGGAGCCGGGCTCGCCATGGCGACCATGGACCTGATCCAGTTCCACGGCGGCAAGCCGGCCAACTTCCTCGACATCGGCGGCTCGTCGAATCCCGACAAGGTGACGGCGGCCATGAGCATTCTCACGAGAGACCAGCGCGTCCGCGCCGTTCTCTTCAACATCTTCGGCGGCATCACGCGCTGCGACGACGTCGCGCGCGGACTCCTCGCGGCGCTCGACCGGATCGGCACGAAGCTCCCGATCGTCATCCGGCTGACGGGCACGAACGAGAAGGAGGCGCGCGAGATGCTGAGCGCGCGCGGTATGACGGCGTTGAGCGACATGGACGAGGCGGTCCGCGCGGTGATCGCCCGAGCGGCGGAGGCGGCGTGAGCATTTTCGTCGGACGCGACTCCCGCGTCCTGGTCCAGGGAATCACCGGCCGCGACGGCTCGTTCCACGCGCGCGGCATGAAGGAATACGGCACGAAGGTCGTCGCCGGCGTCACCCCGGGGAAGGGCGGCCAGAGCGTGGACGGCATCCCGGTCTTCGACTCGGTCGAGGAGGCCGTGGCGCGGACGAAGGCGAACGTCTCGGTGATCTACGTCCCCGCGCCCCTGGCGCAGGACGCGATCTACGAGGCGGCCGACGCGGAGATCCCGCTCGTCGTCTGCATCACGGAGGGGGTCCCGGTCCGCGACATGATCGAGGTCTCGGCCTATCTCCGCGGGAAATCGACGCGCCTCATCGGTCCCAATTGCCCGGGCCTCATCACGCCGGGCGCCTGCAAGGTCGGCATCATGCCCGGCTTCATCCACGCGCCCGGCCGGATCGGCCTCGTCTCGCGGAGCGGCACGCTCACGTACGAGGTCGTCTGGCAGCTGACGCGCGCGAAGATGGGGCAGTCCACCTGCATCGGAATCGGCGGCGACCCGATCGTCGGCACGCGCTTCGTGGACGCGCTCGCCCAGTTCGAGGCGGACGACGGCACCGACGCGATCGTCCTGATCGGTGAGATCGGCGGGACCGACGAGGAGGACGCGGCGGCCCTGATCGAGGAGCACGTCACGAAGCCGGTCGTCGCCTTCATCGCGGGCCAGACGGCTCCTCCGGGGAAGCGGATGGGCCACGCCGGCGCCATCGTCTCGGGCGGCGCGGGGACCGCGGCGGAGAAGATCGCGCGCTTCGAGCGGGCCGGAGTCCCGGTGGCGAAGGTGCCCTCGGAGATCCCGGGTCTCGTGGCCACCGCGCTCGCGAAGCGCCGCAGGAAGACGGGGTTGAAGGTCGTGATGGGCGGGACGAAGGCCGCCGCGAAGACCGGAACGAAGAAGGCGGCATCCAAAGCGAAGCGGCCGGCTCCGAAGAAGGCCGCCGCGGCGAAGCGCCCGGCCGCGAAGAAGCCGGCCGCGGCGAAGCGTTCGGTGGCGAAGAAGCCGGCCGCGGCGAAGCGCTCGGCGGCGAAGAAGCCCGCGCGCAAGAAAGCCCGCCGCTAGAGAAGACGACGCACACAGACGCCGCGGCCGGCCCGTCGCGCCGGCCGCGGTTCGTTTCCACGACCCGAGCGACGCCAACCGGAGGAATCCTTTGGTTCAAGAGACTCTCTTCATGATCAAGCCCGACGCCGTCCGCGGACGGAAGACGGGCCTCATCCTCGCCGAGATCGAGAAGGCGGGATTCGAGATCCTCGAGATGCGGATGATCACGCTCTCGGCCGAGCAGGCGCGCCGCTTCTACGCCGTCCACGAAGGGAAGCCCTTTCTGAACGAGCTGGTCGCCTTCATGTCGTCCGGCCCGGTCGTTCCCTGCCGGCTCCGCCGCGAGAACGCGGTCCTCGCGCTCCGCGAGACGATCGGCGCGACCGATCCCAAGGAAGCGAAGCCGGGGACGATCCGCGCCCTCTACGCCGAGAGCAAGGGGATGAACGCGGTCCATGCCTCCGATTCGCCGGAAAACGCGGCGATCGAACTCGAGTTCATGTTCGGAACCGTCGGGGCCGCGCGCTAGGCAGGCGAGGAACAATGTCAGGCCGGCGCTGGTCATTGCCGTGAGTCTCCGCTCCTGCCGCATACCAGGGGCGAAACTCAGAGTGCTCTGGGCCATCTCATTTGTCGTTTTTGTCGTTGTCGGCTCTTCTGGGTGCGATCGAGGAGATTCCGGCGAGGCTCCAGTCGCTCATCTTGAGACGGCGAGGTCTGACGAAGGGGCCACGAGACCGGACTCCGGCCTGATTGTCCAAACGAATCCGTTGGTGGATTCGCTGCGAGCGAAGTTTCGGGCGGTCAATCCGAAACTAGCCAAAGTGACCATTGTGGATCTTCGTGCTTGGGACTTTCTCGGTCCTCGTCTGGTGATCGGTTGGGCCATCGTCAGTGACATGACGTTTCGAGGTGACTTCAAAGACGAGATGTTCGGCGTCTTCGTGGTGGATGAGGGTCTGACAAGAGTCGAACGCGTCGTCGGTATGTTCCAAACGAGTGGGTGGTATGACGAAGAAGTACGATTCGGGCGGTTCACAGGAGACTCCGTGGAAGTGACCAGCCGTGGAGCCACCTATGGCTACGCCGGGCCCGTGCGAGCGTACAAGTGGCGCTAGGAACGGACCTCGTCGGAGATGGAGATTCGAAGGGGTATTGCGAATGCAGATCGACCTGAGAGACCTACCCGAGGGCGCCAGCACCCTCGACCTCGACCTGGCGGCCGAGTCGTTCGGGCTGGCCAAATCCGAGGCGGTCCTCGAGGGGCCCCTCCACGTCCACCTCTACCTGGACCGGCGGGGGGACGAGATCTGGATCCGGGGCAAGGCGACCGGCGCGGCCAAGCAGGAATGCGGCCGCTGCCTCGCCGAATACGCCCAGAATCTCGATTTGGAGTTCGATGTCTTCTGTGCTAAGGTGCAGAATCCCAACGTGGTGAGCCACAAGGCCCTCGACGAGGAAGACGGGGGGGTACACCCCCACGACGGCCGGGTGCTCACCATCGACGGCGAGATTCGGGAGGCGGTGATTCTGGGCCTCCCGATGCAACCGCTCTGCCGGGAAGCCTGCGCGGGCCTCTGTCCCCGCTGCGGCGAAGACCTGAACCAGGGACCCTGCCGCTGCGCGCGCGCCGCGACCGCGGAGGGATAGAACCCGGTCCGGCCCGGGTATGCCCCGTAACCAGAGGATGTAAGCCATGGCGGTACCCAAGAGACGGCATTCGAGCACCCGCGGCAAGAACCGCCGCACGAACTGGAAGCTCCGGAAGCCGTCGCGTTCCCTTTGCTCGCACTGCAGCCAGCCCAAGCTTCCGCACCGCGTCTGCGCCCACTGCGGCTATTACGCGGGCGAAGAAGTGATCGTCCAGGAGCACTCCCGCAACGCGTAGTCCATCCGGATGACGATGGGCCAAGGACGCCGAGGACCAGTCATCGGAGTGGACGCCATGGGTGGCGACTTGGCGCCCCGCGTGAACATTCAGGGGGCGCTCGAGGCGCTGGGCGAACCCGGCGCCTCGTTCGACGTCGCCCTCGTCGGGGACGAGAAGGCGATCCGCGACGAGGCGGCTCGCCTCGGCGTCGCCGACCGACTCCCTCGCATCATTCACGCTCCCGAGCAGGTGGAGATGTCCGAACACGCGGCGCAGGCCGTGCGGAAGAAGCGCGACGCCTCCATCAACGTCTGCGCGCGGCTTCACAAGTCGGGCGAGACCCACGCCGTGGTCTCGGCCGGGAACACGGGCGCCGTCGTCGCGTCGGGCCTCTTCGAGCTGGGCCGCATCGAGCGGATCCAGCGCCCCGCCATCGCCACCGTCCTTCCGACGCCGCAGGGAAACGTCGTCATTCTCGACGTCGGCGCCACCTCCGACTGCAAGCCGGCGCACCTCGCCCAGTTCGCCCTGATGGGGAGCATCTACGCGCGCCTGGTGATGCGCGTGGAGAAGCCGCGGGTGGGACTCTTGAACATCGGCGAGGAGGCGGAGAAGGGCAGCGAGCTCTACTACGAGGCGCACCAGCTCCTGAAGCGGAGCCCGGTCCACTTCGTGGGAAACGTGGAGGGGCGCGACGTCATCCTCGGAACGGCCGACGTGGTCGTCTGCGACGGATTCGTGGGGAACGTGCTCTTGAAGTTCGCGGAGAGCGTGATCCCCAGCATCTCGACCATGATCAAGGACGAGATCGCGGCCCACCCGCTCAGCATGATGGCCGGGCTCCTCCTGAAGCCGGCGTTCCGGCGGCTGAAGCGCCGGCTCGACTACGCCGAGGTGGGCGGCGCGCCGCTCCTGGGCGTGAACGGAACGTGCATCATCGCGCACGGTCGGTCGAACGTCCGCGCGATCAAGAACGCGATCAAGGTGGCGGCCCGCTGCGCGGAGGCGCGCGTGGCCGACTCCATTCGCGAGGAGCTGACTCGATTGGAGCCCGAAGCCGCATGATCGCACCCGCCCGCGACGTCCACATCCTCGGCACCGGCTCCTACACGCCGGAGCGCGTCCTCACGAACCGGGACCTGGAGGCGATCGTCGACACGTCCGACGAGTGGATCGTCTCGCGGACCGGCATCCGGGAGCGGCGGATCTCCGAGCCCGGGACCCCCTCCTCGTTCCTGGCGTCGGAGGCCGCGAAGCGCGCCCTGGCGGACGCCAAGGTGGACCCGAAGGAACTCGACCAGATCATCGTCGGCACCGTGACGGGCGACCGGACCTTCCCCTCCACCGCCTGCACCGTGCAGGACGTCCTCGGCGCCTCGAACGCCTACGCGTTCGACGTGAGCGCGGCCTGCGCCGGCTGGATGTACGGGCTCCAGGTCGGTTGCGACACGATCCGCGCGGGAACGGCGAAGACGGTCCTCGTGATCGGCGTGGAGACCCTGAGCAAGATCGTGAACTGGACCGACCGGAACACCTGCGTCCTCTTCGGAGACGCGGCCGGGGCGGTGGTGCTCCGTTCGACGGGGGAGCCCGGCGGCATCCTCTCGACGCGGGTCCACAGCGACGGCGCGCTGGTCCACCTCCTCGAGATGCCGGCCGGCGGATCGCTCATGCCGCCCACGCACGAGACGGTGGAGCAGAGGCTCCACACGATCCACATGAGCGGGAACGACGTCTTCAAGCACGCGGTCCGGGCCATGCAGGCGGTGGCCATCGAGGCGCTGGAGGCCGCGGGGAAGAGCGCCGAGGACCTGGCGCTCCTCGTGCCGCACCAGGCGAATCTGCGCATCATCCAGGCGACCGCGGAGCGGCTCGGCGTTCCGATGGAGAAGGTCTTCGTGAATCTCCACAAGTACGGCAACACGTCGTCGGCCTCCATCCCGCTCGCACTCGACGAGGCGCGCCGGACGGGGCGCGTGAAGGCGGGCGACCTCGTGGCGATGGTCACGTTCGGCGGCGGCTTCACCTGGGCCGGCGCGGTGGTCCAGTTTTGAGCGCGGCGTTCCTCTTCCCGGGACAGGGCTCCCAGGCGGTCGGCATGGGGAAGGCGCTCGCCGAGCGCTATCCCGAGGCGCGCGCCGTCTTCGAGGAGGCGGACCAGGTCCTCGGCTTCGCGCTCTCCGCGCTCTGCTTCGAGGGACCGGCCGAGACGCTGACCGAGACGCAGAACACGCAGCCCGCGCTCCTCGCGACCAGCATCGCGGCCTACCGCGTGCTGGAGGCGCGCGGCGCCGCGCCCGCCTGCGCGGCGGGGCACAGCGCGGGCGAGTACGCCGCGCACGTGGCGGCGGGCTCGCTCACGTTCGCGGACGGGCTCCGCCTGATCCGCCGCCGCGGCGAAGCGATGGCCGGCGCCGGCGCGGTCCGTCCCGGCTCCATGACCGCGATCCTCGGGCTCACGGCCGACCAGATCGACGACGTGCTCCGCGCGGTGAACCTCCCGCGCGATCTCGCCGCCGCGAACTACAACTCGCCGGGCCAGGTGGTCCTCTCCGGGACGCTGGAGGCGCTGGAGTGGGGCGCGGAGGAGGCGAAGCGGATCGGCGCGAAGAAGGTGGTGCCGCTGACGGTCAGCGCCGCCTTCCACTCGCCGCTCATGGAGGCGGCGGTCGCGTCCCTGAACGAAGCCCTCGACCGGGTCGCCATCGCGCCGGCCCGCTTCCCGGTCTACGCGAACGTGAGCGCGGCGCCGGTCACGGCGCCCGACGAGATCCGCCGCACGCTCCGCGAGCAGCTCCTCGGCGCGGTCCGCTGGGAGCAGACCGTGCGGGCGATGGTGGCCGCCGGCGTCGGCACGTTCGTCGAGGTGGGGCACGGCAAGGTGCTCCGCGGACTCGTGCGCGGCGTCGAGAAGGGCGCCGTCCTCCTCGGAAGCGAGGAGCCCGACGCGATCGAAGCGACCGCGCAGGCCCTCGCGGGAGCCCCGGCGTGAGCGCCGCCCCGGCCGCACCGCACGAGGGAGCGCGCGTCGCCGTCGTCACGGGAGGCGGGAAGGGGATCGGCCTCGCCATCGCGCGCCGCCTCGCGAAGGAGGGCTGCGCCGTCGTCGTCGCGGGCCGCGACCAGGCCGCGCTCGACGCGTTCGTCGCCGAGACCGCCGCGGCCGGTGGGCGCGCGCTGGCCGTCGTCGTGGACCTCGGGAAGGCGGGCGAAGGCGACAAGCTCTGCGCCGCGGCGCTCCAGGCGTTCGGCCGCGCGGACATCCTGGTGAACAACGCCGGCGTCACGCGCGACGGGCTCCTCCTTCGGATGTCGGACGAGGACTGGGACGCGGTCGTGGACACGAATCTGAAGGGGGCCTTCCGCGCCATCCGCGCCTTCACGAAGCCGATGATGAAGCAGCGCTGGGGGCGGATCGTGAACATCACGTCGGTGATCGGGCTGATCGGCAACGCGGGGCAGGCGAACTACGCGGCCTCGAAAGCGGGCCTGATCGGGCTGACGAAGTCCGTTGCCAAGGAATTGGCCTCTCGGCATATTACCGTGAACGCAGTGGCGCCCGGGTTCATCCAAACGGCGATGACCGAAGCGCTTGGAGACGAAGTGCGGGAGGGCCTCCAGGCCCGGATCCCGCTCGGCCGGCTCGGAACGGCCGATGACGTGGCGCACGCGGTGGCCTTCCTCTGTTCGGAGGACGCCGGGTACGTCACGGGTCAAGTGCTGCCGGTCGACGGCGGCATGGTGATGTAGGCGCGTCCCGCCCGGGCGGAGACGCATCAAACGGAGGAAGGTCACAGCATGGCAACGTTTAGTGAGGACCGCGTCAAGCAGATCATCGTGGACCAGTTGGGCGTCGCGCCCGAGCAGGTCACGCCGGAAGCGTCGTTCATCGACGACCTCGGCGCCGACTCGCTGGACACGGTGGAGCTGGTGATGGCCCTGGAGGAGGCGTTCGACCTCGAGATTCCGGACGAGGACGCGGAGAAGATGACGACGGTCGCCGACGCCATCAAGTACCTCGAGTCGCACGTCCCGAAGAACGCCTAAGGAACGCGCTCGCGAGCGCGCGGCGCGCGGCCGGACGGGGAATCCGGCGGGCGCGCCGTCACGGAGCCTACCCACGTCATGAAGAAGAACGCTACGCCGCGACGGGTCGTCGTCACCGGACTGGGAGTGGTGTCCCCTCTCGGTTCGGACGTCGAAACGTTCTGGCGGCGGCTCGTCGCGGGCGAGTCGGGCATCGGTCGCGTCACGCGTTTCGACACGACCGGCTACGACACCACGATCGCCGGAGAGGTGCAGGGATTCAAGGCCGAGGACTACCTGGATCGCAAGGAAGTCCGGAGGGCCGACCTCTTCGTTCAGTACGCGATCGGCGCCGCGGTGCAAGCCGTGAAGCAGGCGGGCGTCTCGGCCGAGACCGTCGATCCCACGCGCTACGGCGTGATCGTGGGATCCGGCATCGGCGGCATCGCCACCCTCGAGGACCAGCACCGCACGCTGCTCGAGAAGGGGCCGGGACGCGTCAGCCCGTTCTTCATCCCGATGATGATCTCCGACATGGCCGCCGGGCAGATCTCGATCCAGCTCGGCGCCAAGGGCCCCAACTACTGCACGGTTTCGGCGTGCGCGTCGGGCGCCCACGCGGTCGGAGACGCGATGCGGCACATCCAGAACGACGAGGCGGACGTCATGATCACGGGAGGCGCCGAGGCGCCGGTGACCCCCGTATCGTTCGCCGGGTTCTGCTCCATGAAAGCCATGTCCACGCGGAACGACGACCCGGGCCGGGCGTCGCGACCCTTCGATTCCCAGCGCGATGGATTCGTGATGGGGGAGGGCGCGGGCGTCCTGGTGCTCGAAGAGCTCGAGCATGCGAAACGCCGGGGGGCCACCATCCTGGCCGAGGTCGTCGGTTACGGCGCCACGGGAGATGCCCATCACATGACCGCGCCCGCCCCCGAGGGTGAGGGTGCGGCGCGGGCCATGAGGGCGGCGATCGCCGATTCGGGGATCCCACCCGAATCGTTCGGATACTTGAACGCCCACGGCACCTCCACGCCGCTCAACGACAAATTCGAAACACAGGCCATCAAGTCGGTATTCGGGGAACACGCCGGTAAGATCGCCGTCAGCTCGACGAAGTCGATGACGGGGCATCTCCTGGGAGCGGCCGGAGGGCTCGAGACCGTGATCTGCGTCCTCGCCCTGCGGAGTCATACGCTCCCCCCGACGATCAATTACGAGAACCCGGATCCCGACTGCGACCTCGACTACGTCCCCAACACTGCACGCACGGTCGAAGTGCAGGCGGCCCTCTCCAATTCACTGGGCTTTGGCGGGCATAACGTCACCCTGGCGTTGTCGCGGTACATGGCGTAGGAGGACGCCGCCTTCGTGGCGGCGTCCGACATCGTGCAATTCCTAAGAAAGCTCTTCGGGCTGGAGCGCCCCGCGGCGCCGGCCCCTCGCGGCAAGGACCGCGATTTCGATCTGCGCGGGCTGGAGCGCTGCGTCCACTACAAGTTCAAGGACGCGTCGCTCGCGCGCCTGGCCATGACCCACCGTTCGTACCTCCACGCGGCCCCCGGCCGCGGCGGGGAGTCGAACGAGCGCCTGGAGTTCCTCGGCGACTCGGTGGTGGGCCTCGTGGTGAACGAATTCCTCTACAAGAAATTCACGAAGCTCCGCGAAGGCGAGATGACGAAGATGAAGTCGCTCCTCGTGAGCCGCGTCATCCTCTCCCGCGTCGCGAGCCAGATGGGCCTCGGGCACTACATCCTCCTCAGCGAGGCCGAGCGGGGATCGGGGGGCCGGAGCCGCGCCTCCATCCTCGCGGACACGCTGGAAGGGGTGATCGGGGCGATCTACTTGGACGGCGGGCTGGAGCCGGCGCGGCAGCTCACGGCGCGGCTCCTCCTCAAGGAAGTCCACACGATCCTCAGCGACGCCGACCTGGCGAACTACAAGTCGATGCTGCAGGAGTTCGTGCAGGGCGAATTCAAGAGCCACCCCCAGTACCGGATCTCCAGCGAGAACGGCCCCGACCACCAGAAGCTCTTCACGGTGGAGGTGGTCGTCTCGGGGAAGACCATCGGTCGCGGGCACGGCAAGAACAAGAAGGAGGCCGAGCAGGAAGCGGCACGCGACGCGCTCCTCCACTTCGAGAAGGCCACCGGACGGCCGGAGCGGCGCGCGGCGCCGCACCGCGGCGGACGGAACGGCCGGGAAGGCCGGGAAGGCCGGGAAGGTCGCGAAGGCCGAGAAGGCCGGGAAGGGCGCGAGGGGAAGGAAGGGCGCGAGGGGCGCGAGCGGCATGGGAACGACCGGAGCGAGTCGCGTCCGGCTCGCGGCGGTGAGACGGCGGAGGCGGCGGAGGCCGCGGCCGACCGGATCGAGCGGGAACGGGGCACCGACCGCGACGGACGGCGTCGCCGGCGTCGCGGAGGACGCGGCCGCCGGGGCGGGAAGGGGCGCGGCGAGGGCCGGACGGAGGGAACGCCCTCCGGAGGCGAGTCGCCGGGAGGCGGAGAAGGGACGAACGAGCCGCCCGTAGGGTCATCGAGCTTGCGCGGCGAGAACTAAGCCGCTATAATACTGTCGTCGTCTCGAACAGGGGAGGAAGGCTCCGATGGGCCTTCCTCGTTCCCTTTTCTGGATATGGAGACGACTGGTGCGAATCGGGGTGGGAGTTCAAAGGGCGGTTCCGGTGACAGTCCTCGGTTTGGCGCTTTCGTTCGCGTTCTTGGCGGCGCCGTCGGCGCATGCCCAATACCGCTTGCTCCCCCCTCCCGACCTGACCCTCCTCGCGCGCTCCGAATTGGCCGAAGCGGCCGGCGACGCCGAAGGCGCGATCGCCTGGGCCGAGTCGCTCGCCGCGTACCGTCCGGCCAGCGCCTTCGCGCACGCGCGCGTGGCCGTCCTCTACGAGACGATGGGCCAGGATTTCGAAGCCCTCGCCTGGGGCGAGAAGGCGCTCGCGCGCGACAGCGCGAACGTCGACGCGGCGATGCTCGTGGGCCGGATGCGGCTCCGCGCCGGGGAAGCGGCGGGCGCGGTGCAGGTCCTGACCCCTCCTCTGAGGCAGCTGGGCGCGCCGCCCGAGCTGTACGGGCTCCGGGCTTTGGCCCACGAGCTGGCGCGGCGCTACGAGGCCGCCCTGGCGGACTTGAAGCGGACCGACATTCTCCTCCCCGATTTCGCGTGGATCGCCACCGGTACCCTCAGTCTGGCGCTCGAGGATGGGCGGTTGGAGGAAGCGAAGCAGGCCCTCGAACTCGCGCTCGAACTCCGGCCCGATGATCCGCGCGTCCTTACTCTCGGCGTTCAATTCGCCCAGGCGAGCGGCGATCTCGTGCTGGAGGAGACGCTCCTCCGCTCGCTCGCGCTCCTCCCCGACGCCCGCGTCGCCGACGTGGCGGCGTACGGCGCGCTCCTGCACCGGACCGGGAAGAAGGACGCCTTCAAGCAGCTGATTCGCTGGGCCGCGTCGCGCGGGATCCCCGAGGGGGATCTTCGCGTGGACGCGGGCCTGGAACTCTTCCGCGCCGGCTGGAGCCGAGAGGCGACCGAAATCGTGAAGCCTCTGGTTTCGGACACGCGGGCCACGGCCTTGCGGGCCAGGGCGGCGGTCTCCCTGGGCGACGAAGGCGAGGCGCTCGAGCAGTACCGCCGGCTCCTGCCGGTGACGGGCGTCTCGCGTGAAGAGTCGCTCGTGGTGGCCTACCTCGAGATCCGCAGGGGGAGCGAGCGCCGGGGCGTGGCGCTCCTCGAGTCGGCCCGCGCGGTCGGCTTCGAAACCCCCCGCCAGGTGCTGGCCGCGAGCCTGTGCTACGCTCTCCTCGGGTATCCCGGAGAGGCCGTCGCCCTCATTCGCGACAGCGCGTCGCGCGGCATCGCCAGCCCCTCGCTCTACCAGGAACTGGGGTCGGCGGCCGAGGCGATGGGCGACAGGCTCCTCGCCGAGTGGGCGTTCGAGCGGCTCGTCGAATCGGGTGGAGAGACCTCCGAATGTCTGACCTTCCTCGCCTCGACCAGCCTCGCCAAGGGGAAGCCCGAGCGGGCCATCGCTTCGCTCGACCGGGCCGTCGTGCTCAACCCCAAGAACGGCAAGGCGTTGCTCCTCTTGGGCCGGCTCCGCCGGGAGATGGGTCAGCTGGAACTCGCCCGGGAACTCCTCCGCCGGGCGGCCGACTGTCCCGAGAGTTCGTTGGACGCCAACAAGATACTGGCCGACGTCTGCCGCAGCCTCCGCCTCGAGAACGAGGCGCGGGAGGCCGAGGGGCGCTCCAAGGCGCCGCGGGCGACGACGAAGCCGGCCGGAATCTCCCTCTTCCAGGCCCCCTGACGGGCCATTCAACCCCCCCCGGGCCGTGCTTCAGCCGGCCGGCACAAGTACCGAGAATTGAGGAACCTGCCTCACCGGCCGGGGTACGAATGCATGAACCTGGAGGGCTGACGTGCCACTGGAGCTCGTGCGATTGAAACGGCTCGACACGCTGTCCGAGCTGAGCGACGAAGACGTGATGGAGCGCTGCGCCACGGGCTCCGAGATCGCGTTTCGCGCGCTCGTGCAGCGCTATCGCGGTCGGATCATGAATCTGGTGTCGCGGTTCATCAACGACCGCGACCGCGCGGAGGAGATTTCCCAAGAAGTCTTCCTGCGCGTCTTCCGCAATCGCGAGCGCTATCGCAAGAGCGGCAAGTTCTCCACGTGGATCTTCACCATCGCGGTGAACCTGACGAAGAACGAGATCCGGAGTCGGGTCCGGCACAAAGGCACCTTCAGCCTCGACGCCCTCGAAGAAGAGACGGGCGGCCAGGGGCTGCCGTTTCCCGACCAGAATCCCTTGCCCGACGAAGACCTGAACGCCGGAGAGATCCGGTCGAAGGTCGCCGAAGCGCTCCGCAAACTTCCCCCTCGCTATCGCGAGGCGGTGGTGCTTCGGGACATCGAAGGTCTCAGTTACGAAGAAGTGGGGCAGATTCTCCGCATCCCCGGCGGCACGGTGCGCTCGCGCATCAACCGCGCGCGGCTGATGCTGAAGGAGCGACTGCGGCCCCATCTGAGCGTGGAGGACGTATGAACTGCCGGTCCGTCGAATCGCACTTCTCCGATTTCCTCGACGACGCGCTGAGCCAGGCCGAGCGTCGCTCGTTCGAGGCGCATCTGCTCGGCTGCCGGCGCTGCTCGCACTCGCTGCGCGAGATGAAGAGCGCGCTGGCGCTCCTGGGCGACGCCGCGAAGGCGACCGTCGTCGAGACGAGCCCCCATTTCGAAGACGACCTGATGGATCGGATCCGCTCGGGCGAGGCGATGCGCCCGACCGTGATCGAGTGGCTGCGGGGATTCCTGGAGCCCGCGCGCCTTCGCCCTGTCTTCATGACGGGCGCCGCGGCGTGCGCGCTGGCGCTCGCGGTCCTCTTCGTGAACCGCGGCGACCCGAACGCCCCCGGGACCGGGCCGATCGCCTCGTCGAGCCAGGCGCCTTCCGTGACCGCGCCGGCGGGCAACGCGACGCCCGCCGCCGAAGCGACGGTGACGCCGGAGCCCGTGGTCGTCGCCTCCTCGGCTCCCGCGCGGCCCTCGCGGCGCGCTCCGGCCGACGCGACGCCGAGCCTGACCGGCGCCGACGCGCCGAACGGCGTGCTCGAGATCGTGGACCGGGCCGCTCCGGGCCAGGGCACCGAGCTGGAATCGGCCCTTCCGAATCCGAACGCGCTCTTCACCGACGAGTACGTCACCGACCAGTTCCTCCTGCAGCGGGGCCGCGCGGCCGGCGGGGCGCAGCAGCCATCGGCCGTACCCGTCACGGATCGGGGCTCCGATGACGTGTACATCGAGTTCTAGCCGCGACCTCCCAAGGCGCGGCGCGCGGAACCTCGTGCGCCGCGCCGCGGCTATTTTCGCCCTGATCGCCGCCGGCGCGCTCGCGCCCCCCGCGGCGCCCCCCGCGCTCCTCGCCCAGGAGACCCGTCCGCTCCGCGAGGACGAGGGAACCCTCCTGAACGGCGTGGACGCCGCCAACCAGAGCATCGTCACCGTCGTCGGCTACCCGATGCGCTACGGCCCGCCGCGTCCGGGCGAGAAGCTCCGCCGCCTCATCGGGAGCGCCGTCGTCATCGACGAGCGCCGGCTCATCACCACCGCCAGCATGGCGCTCCCCGGGGGGACGCTGAGCGTCCTCCGCGGCAAGGGCTCCGAGCAGGAGGCGCGCCTCCTCGGCGTCGATCGGACGTCGAATCTGGCGCTCTTCGAGATCGACGGCGCCGTTCTTCCCTCGCTTCGCCGCGCGCAGCCCCAGTCGTCCGCCGTCGGGTCCTGGGTCGCGGTCATCTCGAACGTCTCCATCACGCGCCCGCAGGCCGCCCTGGGACGCGTCGTCGGGCGCGGCGAGCGGATCGACTTCCCCTACGCCGGCGAGATCGTGGAGATCGACGCGCCGACCTACGTCGGCTCGACCGGCGCCGCCGTGCTGAACGAGGACGGCGAGTGGATCGCGATCGTCGTCGGTCGCGCGCAGGCGAGCCGTCCGGAGTCCGAGGAGGACGGCGTGGACCGCGGACCGGCGGGAACCGAAGAGCTGGCGCCCCAGCCGAACAGCGTTCTCCTCGCCCTCCCCGTCGATCAGGTGGACCGCATCGTCTCCGATCTCGCGGCCTACGGCGCGGTGCGCCACGCGTTCCTCGGCGTGGGGCTCGTCGTGGGGTCCGCCGCCGACTCGCTCGGCGTGCGCGTCGTGAAGATCTGGAACGGGAGTCCCGCCGAGACGGCCGGGATTCGCGTCGGAGACCGCATCCTCGCGATGGAGGGGCGCGAGATGTCGCAGCCGGAGGAGATCACGTCGCTCGTCCGCTCGAAGCACCCCGGCGACGAGATCGCCCTCACGATCCTCCGCGATGCCGAGATCATCCCCGTGAAGGCGGTCCTCGGCGTGATCGGCGGCGAGTCGGGGCCGACCCCCGCGCGCGCCGAGCAGATCCGATCGCTTCGGACCCATCTCGACAGCCTGCGCGAGGAGTCGATCCGGCTGGAGCGAAGGCTGAAGTCCCTCGAGGCGACCCCGCGCCGCTGAGCCGTTCCGCGGCGTCGCGCCGCACCCGCCCGCGCCGCGTGGCGGGACCGGATCCTCCCCCCGTCTCCTGGCCGCTCCCCGACGCGTGTGGTAGCCTGCGATAGTCATGCCTCTCCGGCTCCTCGCCGCCACGCTCATCCTCATGTTCGCCGTTTCGTGCGGCGGCCGTCCCTTCGCCGAGGGGTCGAGCCGCGAGCTGACCCTCGTGACTTCGCTCCCGCCCGACGCCCCCGAGATCCTCCTCCTCCGCGCCATCGTGGAGCGGACCGCCATCCGCATCGACGACGAGACCGCCTACGTCGTGCGCACCGTGGGGCCCGACGACGCGCGCGCCTACCGGGCGCGGAACGTCGTGCTCGTCGGCTACGGCGGAGCCCGCGCCATTCCGAAGCCGTTCCGCCGGCTTCACGCGGCGTGGGCCGCGCGCGCGCACGAAGCGGCCGCGAAGCACGCGAAAGGCGAGGGCGCGGGCGAAGGCGCGGCCCCCTACGTCTTCACGCCCGACGTCTGGCTCCGGGGCCAGACCGCGGGCCTCGTCTGGACCGAGACGCGGGAGGCGTGGATTCCCGCCGTCACGTCGTCGCAAAACCGACTCTTCCAGGCGCTCGACCGCGCGACGTTCGCGGGCGTGCGCGAGCGACTCCTCGCGCTCCCGCGGGCGGAGGCGATCGAGCGCGAACTGGAGGAGGCGCTCGGCGTCGCGCTTCGCGTGCCGCGCGGGATGCACCTCCACCTCGACCGGGGGCGCCACGCGGCGCTCCTGATCGAGGAGGGGCCCCCGGCGCGCCTCCTTCGCCTTCGCGTCACGGGCGAGCCGCCGCCGGTGGACGTCCGCGCGGCGCGCGAGGCGCTGGCGCGGATCTTCCGGCCCGACGAGCGGACGCTCGACGTCTCCGAGCCGCTCCTCTCGCCCGACGTCATGTCGGGCGCCACGCGGCAGTCGCACGGCCGCTGGGAGGACGCGGCCGTCAGCGCCGCCGGCCCCTATCGCTACTACGAGGTGACGAAGGGAACGATGAGGATCCAGGTCGATCTGGCCGTCTTCGCGCCCGGCCGTCCGAAGCTTCCCTATCTCCGCGAGCTCCACGCGATCGCGGAGACGATCGCGCCCGCGCGAGGAGGTTGACGCCGCCCATGAAGACCATTCCCGTCACCATCCCCGGCCGGCCGCAGCGCTACCAGGTGCGCGTGGAGCGCGGTCTGCTCGGCCGCGTCGGCCCCCGCCTGAAGCGCGACATCGGGCTCGCGCCCGGGACGAGCGTCGCGCTGGTGACCGACCGGAACGTCGGACGCCTCTACGCCGCCCGCGTGGAGAGGAGCCTTCGCGCCGCGGGGTGCGACGTGCGCCGCTACACGGTCGCCCCGGGGGAGCCGTCGAAGGACCTGGCGGTGGCGGCGCGCCTCTTCGAGTCGTGGGCGCGCGACGGTCTCGGGAAGAGCGCGGTGGTGGTGGCGCTCGGCGGCGGGGTGGTTTCCGACGTCGCCGGCTTCGCGGCCTCCGCGTTCGGCCGCGGCCTCGCGTGGGTGGCGGTCCCGACCACGCTCCTCGCGCAGGCCGACGCCGCCATCGGCGGGAAGACGGGCGTGAACCTCCGCGCGGGGAAGAACCTGGTCGGAGCGTTCCACCATCCCCGCGCGGTCTACGCCGATCCCGACGCGCTGCGCACGCTTCCGAAGCGGGCGATCCGCTCCGGCCTGGCCGAGGTGGTGAAGATGGGCGTCGTCCGCGACCCGAGCATTCTCACGCGCCTCATGGCGCTCGCCCGCCGCGGCCGCGCGCTCGATCCGCGCGCGGTCGCCCCGCTGGTCCACGCCTGCGCGGTCTCGAAGGCGTGGTTCGTCTCGCGCGACGAGCGGGACCAGGGCGTTCGGCGCGTCCTCAACTTCGGTCACACGGTGGGGCACGCGCTGGAGGCGTCCGAGGGCTACCGGCGGTTCCATCACGGGGAGGCGGTCGCGGTCGGGATGGTGGCCGCGCTCGAGTTGAGCGTGATCGACGCGGGTCTCGATCCGCTGGACGCCATCCGCGTGGTGGCGCTCCTGAAGCGGCTCGGACTCCCGACGTCGCTTCGACGGCGCGTGAAACCCTCCTTCTGGAAGGCGATCCTACGGGACAAGAAGCGTGGACGCGCGGGCGTGCGAGTGGTATTGTGCCCCGCGATCGGCAAGGCTAAAGTGATTGCATTGCCGTCGCTTACCCCCCTCGAACGGGTGGTGGACAGCTTGGTCCGCGGCAGTTAGAGGAGGCGCATGAGCACGGAAGCACTCCACGGCGCAGCCGTATCCCTGGAAGAAATCGTCGCGCAGGATCCGACGACGGCGTTCTACCTGCCGCTCGCCGAGAAGTTGCTCGCCCGCGGCTCGACGGCCGAGGCGATCCGCCTTTGCGAGGAGCGGCGCGTGAGGCCCGGGCGGGGCGTCGGCGACCACATCGTCCTCGGCCGCTGCTACCTCGCCGACGGTCGCCTCACCGAAGCGCGCGCCGAATTCCGCGCCGCCCTCGATCTCGACCGCGAGAACGTCATCGCGCTGAAGTCGCTCGCCGGAATCCTCTCCCACGAGGGACTCCACGCCGACGCCGCCGATCTCTACCGCGCCGTCTGCCGCGTCGATCCGGGCGACCTCGAGTCGCAGACCGCGCTCCATCAGATCACGTCGGGCGATTACCCCGAGGTCCGGCCCGCGGAGGTGATCGTGGGGCAGGGCGATCTGGGGTGGCAGCCCGTCCGGCTGACGCGCGAGGAGGACTACCTCCCCGAGCTGGCCCTGGGACTCCGGACCCTGGAGACCCACGCGGAGGGACTCCTTCGCCCCTCGACGTCGGAAGCGGCCGCGGGTCTCGCCGCTTCCGCCGCTTCCGCCGCCGCCTCCGCGCCGCTCGCGCCCGACGTCGCCGAGCCGGCCGAGGAGGAGATCTTCATCCGCTCGGAAGAGATCGAGCCGGCCGCCCCGGCGCCGGTCGCGTCGTCGACGTCGTCGTTCGCGCATCGCCCGCCCACCGATCCGTTCGAGGATCGCCTCGGCGGGATCGACGTCGGCGAGTTCCAGGAGAGCGCGCTGGAGCGTCTGGAAGTGGCGCTCCGCCCGATCGAGGCGAGGCCGCTAGGCGAAGTCGAGCCCGCGGGAGTCGGCAGCCCGTCGCGCTCGGCCATCTGGTCGGAGCGCGGAGACGAAGCGCGCGCCGAGTCGGGGGTCGCGGTCCCGGCGGCGGTCCCGGCGGCGGTCCCGGCGGCGAGCCCGAGCCCCCGCCCGAAACCGTCGCTTCGCGCTCCCGATCCGCCCGTGGCCGAGCCGCCCGCGCCCGGCAACCGGAACGCGTTCGAAACGTGGCTCCGCAATCTCGGCGGCGGCGGATCCTGATGGCCCGCTCCGTCTGGGTGCTTCACGGTCCGAACCTGAATCTGCTCGGACGCCGCGAGCCGAAGATCTACGGCCGCGAGACCCTCGCGAAGATCGACGAGCGCCTCGCCGCGCTCGGCGAGGCGCTCGGTCTCCAGGTGGCGTCGTTCCAGAGCAATCACGAAGGAGCCCTCATCGACCGGCTCCAGATCGCCATGGACGAGGCGGACGGGGTGGTCCTGAACCCCGGAGCGCTCACGCACACGAGCCTCGCCATCGCGGACACGCTCCGCGCCATGACGATCCCGGTCGTGGAGGTGCATCTCTCCAACCTGTACGCGCGCGACCGCGAGCGCCAGACGAACCTCACGGCTCCGGCCGCGACGGGCGTCGTCATGGGTTTCGGCCCGGCCGGCTACGAGCTCGCGTTGCGAGCGCTCCACGCGCGGCTGGGGGGCGGCCGCAAGCGAGGTGGACGGACATGAGTCTCCGCCGCTGGATCCGCGAGTTGGTGCAGGTGATGCGCGAGGAGGACCTCGCCGAGATCGAGGTGCGGCGCTGGTTCGGCTCCGTCCGCATCCGCCGCGCCGGGCACGAGGTCGTGACCGCCGTGGCGTCCGCGCCGCCCGCGGCGACCGCCGCGCCGGGATCGCCCCAGGCCGGGTCCGCCGCCGAGGGGGGCGCGCCTCCCGAGGCGCCGAAGAAGAACCTGGTGCCGATCACGTCGCCGATGGTCGGCACGTTCTACCGCGCCCCGGCGCCCGACGCCGATCCGTACATCGAGGTGAACGCTCCGGTGGACGTGGGGCAGACCGTCTGCATCATCGAGGCGATGAAGCTGATGAACGAGATCGAATCCGAAGTTCGCGGTCGCATCCACCAGGTGCTGGTCGAAAACGCCACGCCGGTGGAGTACGGCCAGGTGCTCTTCCTGGTGGACACGGGCCAGGCGGCGTAGGCGGCGCGGGAGGCAGGGATGAACGTCAAGCGAGTGCTGCAGAAGGTGGTCGAGTTGAAGGCGTCGGACCTCCACGTGAAGGTCGGCACGAAGCCGATCGCGCGCGTGAACGGCGCCCTCGTCGTGATCGACGAGCCGGCCCCCTCGCAGGCCGATCTCGAGACCGTGGTGGACCAGATCCTCACGCCGAAGCAGAAGCGGATCTTCGAGGAGACGAAGGAGGTCGACTTCGCCTTCGGCGTCACCGGTCTCGCCCGGTTCCGGACGAACTTCTACCAGCAGCGCGGCACCACCGCCATGGTCTTCCGGCAGGTGCCGGCCACGGTCCCGGCCTTCGAGGAGTTGAGCCTCCCCGAGGCGATCGAGGAGATCGCCGCGCGCCCGCGCGGGCTGGTCCTCGTCTGCGGCACGGTCGGGTCGGGGAAGTCGACGACGCTGGCCGCCATGATCGACATCATCAACCGCCGCGAGGCGAAGAACATCATCACGATCGAGGACCCGGTCGAGTTCCTCTTCCGCGACAAGAAGTCGTGCATCTCCCAGCGCGAGGTCGGGCTCGACACGGAGACCTTTCACGAGGGTCTGAAGCACATCCTCCGCCAGGACCCCGACGTCATTATGATCGGCGAGATCCGGGACGCGGAAACGATGCGCACGGCGCTCATGGCCGCCGACACGGGGCACCTCGTCTTCTCCACGCTCCACACGATCGACGCGGCGCAGACGGTGAACCGGATCATCTCCTTCTTCCCGCCGCACCAGCACGACGAGATCCGCTACCTCCTCGCGGGAACCCTCCAGGCGGTGATCGCGCTCCGGCTCGTGCCGCGCTCCGACATCGAGGGTCGCGTGCCGGCCTGCGAGGTGATGCTCGTCACCGCGACCATCCGCGAGTACCTGCGGGACTCGGAGAAGACGACGCTCATTCCCTCGGCCATCGCGGACGGCGTCTCCCAGTACGGGATGCAGACGTTCGACCAGTCGATCATGCGCTTCTACACCGAGGGGAAGATCTCGATGGAGAACGCGCTCCGGTACGCGTCGAATCCGACCGAGTTCGAGCTGCGGCTGAAGGGAATCCACGCGACCTCGGACGAGAGCTGGAAGTCGTTCGAAGCGAAGCCCGAGTCGGCGTAGACGGCCGGGGGACGCGGCGCCGCGCATGTTCCAGAAGATCCTCGTCGCGAACCGAGGCGAGATCGCCCTCCGGGTGGTCCGTGCCGCGCGCGAACTCGGCATCCGGACCGTCGCGGTCTACTCCGAGGCCGACCGGGACTCGCTGCACGTCCGCTTGGCCGACGAGGCGGTCTGCATTGGCCCCGCGCCCTCGTCGCAGTCCTACCTGAACATTCCCCGCATCATCAGCGCCGCCGAGGTGACCGCGGCCGACGCCATCCACCCCGGATACGGCTTCCTCTCCGAGAACGCGCACTTCGCGGAGATCTGCGAGTCGTGCCACATCACCTTCATCGGGCCGACGTCCGAACAGATCCGGACGATGGGCGACAAGGCCGTGGCGCGGAAGACCGCCGTGGAGGCGGGCGTTCCCGTGACGCCCGGGAGCGAGGGGATCCTCCACTCGGCCGACGAAGCGGTGGAGACCGCGAAGGCGCTCGGCTATCCCGTCATCATCAAGGCGGCGGCGGGCGGCGGCGGGAAGGGGATGCGGGTCGCGTGGGACGAGCCCGCGCTTCGAAACGGAGTCCTCACGGCGCAGGCGGAGGCGGAGGCCAATTTCGGTTCGGGCCAGGTCTACCTGGAGCGCTACGTGGAGCGGCCGCGCCACATCGAGGTGCAGATCATCGGCGACAAGCACGGGAACGTCGTCCACCTGGGCGAGCGCGAATGCTCCATCCAACGCCGCCACCAGAAGCTGATCGAGGAATCGCCCAGCCCGGCGCTCACGACCGAGTTGCGGGCGGCCATGGGCGAGGCCGCGGTCCGCGCGGCGTCCGCCATCGGCTACCAGAGCACCGGCACGATCGAGTTCCTCCTCGCCCCGAACGGCGAGTTCTACTTCATGGAGATGAACACGCGGATCCAGGTGGAGCATCCGGTCACCGAAGAGGTGACGCGGCTCGACCTGATCAAGGCCCAGATCGCCGTGACGGCGGGCGATCCGCTCCCCTGGAAGCAGCCGGAGATCGCCTTCCAGGGCCACGCGCTCGAGTGCCGCGTGAACGCGGAGAGCGCCGAACGGAACTTCCGCCCCTCGCCCGGGCTGGTGAAGTACTTCCACGCCCCCGGCGGCCCCGGCGTCCGCGTGGACAGCCATCTCTACTCCGGCTACGTCGTGCCGCCCCATTACGACTCGATGGTCGCGAAGATCATCTGCTGGGGCGCGAACCGCGAGGAGTCGATGGCGCGCATGAACCGCGCGCTCCTCGAGATCGTCATCGAGGGGATCGAGACGACCATCCCGCTGCACCGGCGCATCCTGGTCGACCCGGCGTTCCGGCGGGGCGACATCCACACCGGTTATCTCGACGCCTTCCTGAGCGCCGCCCCGGCCGAAGCGTGAAGCGGCTCGACCTCTACCTCACGCCGCGCGCGGCGGAGCGCGCGCCGCTCGATCACCGCCAGATCGTGGTCGTGGACGTGCTCCGCTCCTGCACCACGCTCGCGCACGCGCTTCGCCGCGGCGCGGCGAAGGTGATCCCGGTTGGGAGCGTGGAGGAAGCGACCCGGCTCGCCCAGACGCTCGATCCCAAGCAGAGGCTCCTCTGCGGGGAACGGGACGGCGCGAAGGTGAGCGGGTTCGATCTCGGCAACTCCCCGCGCGAGTACGAGGCGGGCCGCGTGGAGGGGAAGACGCTCGTCTTCGCTTCCACGAACGCGAGCCCCCTCATGAGCGGGCTCCTGGTGGGCCGCGAGCAGAGGCTCCTGTCGTACGTGAACCTGAGCGCGGCGACCGACGCGGTCTGCGCCGACGGCTCCGACCTGGTCGTCGTCTGCGCCGGGCGGAACGGACGCGTCTCGCTGGAGGACACGGCCTGCGCCGGCGCCCTGATCCGCCGCATCGTGGAGCGCTGCGCCACCGGCGAGGAGCCCGCGATGAACGACTCGGCCGAGCTGGCCGCGGCGTACGACCGGCTCCACGGTCACGACCCGGAGACGATTCTCCGGAGGAGCGACCACGGCCGCTATCTGATCGAGCTGGGATTCGAGGAGGACCTGCCGGTCTGCGCGGCGGTCGACTCGGTGCCGATCGTCCCGCTCCTCAGGGACGGCCGGATCGTGCGCGGTAGCGACGCCTACCGCGGCCTTTAGCCTCCCCGCCGCGCCCGCCGGAAGAGCTCCAGCGCCAGCGCTCCGAAGATGAGGTTTCCCAGCCACGCCCCCAGCAAGGGCGGAAGCGCGCCGTTGTGTCCCAGCGCCTGCCCCGTCCGGATCGCCGCGTAGTAGAGGAACGAGATGAAGACCGAGAGCCCGAACGCGAGGGCGAGCCCGCCGCGCCGGTTCCGGAGCGCGAGCGCCACTCCGATGACCACCACGATGAGATTCGTGAGCGGGAACGAGATCTTCAAGTAGAGCTCGACCAGGTAGCGCTGCACGCGGCTCCCGCTCTGTTTCAGCCGTCCGATGTAGTGCTCCAGCTCCCAGTAGGAGAGCGCCTTCGGATCCTCCTCCGCCTCGGCGAAGTCGGCCGGCCCCTCCTGAAGGCCCGGGATCGTCAGCTCCGTGAAGCGCGCGGCGGTCTCGCCCCCCGCGTCGAAGCGGCGCGTGTAGCCGTTCCGGAAGATCCACCGGTCGTTCTCCCAGCGCGCGGTGGCGGCGTCGATCCGGCCGACGAGCGTGTTGTCGTGCACTTCCTGGATCACGACCTCCCGCATTTCGCGGTGGGCGATGTCGTACGTCCGGATGAGAAACGTCCGGCCGCCGCTCCCGAGGTAGGCGAGATTGGACCGGACCTGCGCGCCCTCGGAGCCCTCCTTCTTGATCTCCACGCGATAGAGCGTGAGCCGCTTCGCGTTCAGGTCGGGAAGGACCACCTCGTTCACCACGAACGCCGCGCCGCTCAGGAGCGCCGCCATGCCGATCAGGGGCGCGGCGATCCGCCCGGGGCCGAACCCCGCGGTCCTCATGGCGTTCAGCTCGTTCGTCCGGCCGAGCTGGCCCAGGGCGAGGAGGCAGGAGAGAAGAGTCGCCATCGGGAGGACGAGGAGCGCGATGCCGGGGATGCTCATGAGGTAGAAGGAGAGCACCGTGCCCACCGGCACCTGATTGTCGAGGTACGTGTCGATCTTCTCGAAGATGTCGACCACGATGAAGACCGCGACGAAGAAGAGGAGCCCCGCGAAGAGCGCCGTCAGGGTCTCCCGCAGGACGTAGCGGTCGAGGATCTTCACGCGGGGACCGCCGGCGCGGCCCGGCGCCCGCGACGGGCGCGGAGGCGGCGCGGGCGCCGCGGGACCAGCTCCGCCGCGCGAAGCGTCAGCCAGAAGCCGATCGCGCCGATCACGAGGTTCGGAACCCACATGGCGAACCAGGGCGTGAGGATCCGCCGGTCCGCCAGCTCCTCGCCGCCCGCGAGGCAGAGGTAGTAGAAGACGAAGAAGAGGATCGAGAGGAACGCCACCCCGAAGCCGCTCTTTCGCCCGCGCATGCCGAGCGGCGCCCCCACGAGGACGAAGACGAGGCACGCGGCGGGAATCGAGAACTTCTTCTGCACCTCCACCTCCAGGCTGTTCCGGCGGCGCTCCAAGGCGTCGATCTCGAGCTGCCGCATTTGAATCAGGTCCATCGTGGCGGGGGCGATCACCGGCACGGCGGTGCTCTCGCGTCCCCGGTCGCTCCGCCCGGTCGCGATCACGCCGACCGACCCCAGGGCCCGCAGGGCGTTTCGGAGCCAGGCCTGCACCCCGCGGGGGGGCGGGTTGGGGATCGCGGCCTTCACGAAGGACTCATAGGAGTCGAATCCGGCCCCCTCCAGGATCCGGTCCCGGGTCCCCTTCGCCTGGGCCAAGTCGGTGCGGAGCTTTCGGATGGCGTCCTGCATCATGGTCAGGTTCATCTCCCGGTCGCCGCGGGCGACCCGGTCCCGCCGCTCCAGATCGGCCCCGGGCGTCCGAATATTGATGAGATGCGTCTTGAACATGAGACGCCGGTAGATCCGCTCGGCGTCGTTCGGCGGCACTTCGTGGATCTCGCCGTCGTGCAGCTCGAGCGTCATCACCCGGCCGTCGGGGGAATTGTGGATCACGCCCCACTCGGCCAGGATGGTCGTCGGTCGGGCGGTGCTGCTCAGCTGGTAGATCTTCACGCCCCGGATCTCGTTCGTCCGGTTGTTCACCTTCTCGACGAAGATGTTGTAGCCCTCGAAGGCGTCGATGAAGACGCCTTCGCTGATCTGGGCGGTGGGGCGCTTGCGGCCGACGTCGGCCATGAGATTCGCGAGCGCGTGGTTCGACTCGGGGAGCACGTGGTTGTTGAAGAGGACGAGGAGGCCCGCCAGGGCGAGCGCGGCGCCGAACGGGGCTCCGATGACGCGAAGCAGATTCACGCCGGTGGCCCGCATGGCCGCGATCTCGTTGTCCTGCGAGAGCCGGCCGAAGGCCGCGAGCGTCGCGATGAGGACCGCGCAGGGAAAGGCGAGCGCCACCATGTACCCGAGCGAGAGGACGAAGAGCTCGAGCACGATGGTCAGGCTGACGCCTTTCCCGATGGCCAGATCGACCAGATCGAACAGAAAGTCGAGCGTCAGCAGGAACACGACGACGCTGAACCCGATCAGGAACGGGAAGACGTGCTCGCGGAGGACGTATCGTTCAAGTATTCTCATGCGGTTCGCCGGGGAGGGCCTCGGCTGCCTTGGGCGCAGTATAGGGACCCCGGCCGACGCGACGCAATCATCCCCTAGGCCCCAACTCCTTCCAGGAGCATCGGTTCCAATCCGAACTTCGCCGACCCCGAGGGGTACAAGGAATGTCGTGGGCCCCAGCCTCCCCGGGGGTGCCTCAGCGCGAATAGGGATGCCCATCGCTCGTCGCTTCATTCGGCCGTCATTCCCCGCGGGCCCGGTCCGGACCATTCGGTCCGTGGCGCTCGGGGTTTTCGCGTTCGCCGCGGCGCTGCTCGGGGCTTCCGCCGTCGCCCCGTCCTCCGCGCGCGCCGACCTCGAATTCCGCGCGCTCCAGGATCCCGCGCTCCTCATCGATCCGATGTCCCCTCCCATGGGGAACGGACTCCCTCCGAACTGGCGCCTCCAGACGCCCCCCGCGGTCTTCGAGGCGGGCGCCGCCCGCGTCCGGGTGACCCTCGACCCGACCACGGGAGTCGTTCAGGAGCGCTACCGGGAAGGGAGCGTCGAGGTGCGGGAGCCCCTGGTCGTCGGCGCCCTCGACTACAACGAGCTCCTCTCCGAGCGCTCCTACCGGAAGGTCTGGCGCGAGCGGACGCAGACGACCCGATCGGTGAACAAGGCGGGGCTCCGCCAGGGGGGTCTCTTCCGCTTCACGGTCCCCGTCCAGCTCCCCAAGGCGGTCCGCTCCATCGTCGGCGACGGCGCCCCCAACATCGAGGTCTCGGGAAGCGAGCGGATCGCGATCGTCGGCACGAGCGACTGGACGGTGCAGAAGAGCATCTACCAGGACCTGACCGGCGAGCGGAAGCGGCAGGGCGCCTTCCCCTCCTTCGAGATGAAGCAGGAGCTGAACGTCAATCTGACCGGCTCGATCGGCGACAAGATCAAGGTGGACGTGGACCAGTCGAGCAACGTCACCACCTCCGTGGACAACCGGGTGAAGCTCCGCTACGAAGGCGACGAAGACGACATGATCAAGACCATCGAGCTGGGGAACACCAACCTGTCGCTCCAGGGGGCGTCGCTGCGGCAGGAGGGTCTCTTCGGCGTGAAGACGGTCATGAAGATGGGGAACTTCGACTGGACCGCCATCGCCAGCAAGCAGGACGCGAAGACCGAGACGGCGCGCTTCACGCCGTCGGGCGAGAACCGGCAGGTCCGGATCTACGACCTCGACTACGTCCGCCGGACATACTTCTTCTTCCACGACGCGCCGATCCAGACGAGCACCATGAACCTCCGCGTCTATCGGGCGAATCCGGGCGGGCAACAGGATTTGAACATCGGCGTCGGGCGGCCCGATCCGACGGCCCCGCGGGATTCGCTCACGAATCCGAGCTTCCCGTCCCGCTACTGGCAGATCCTGACCATCGGCGTGGACTTCGATCTCGTCTACCCCTGGGTCCTCACCGACGTCGTGGGCGATCTTCGGATTCCGGTCATCAAGCTACGCAGCCAACTGGGCGAGACGCAGGTCCTGGGCGTCGCGTACGACGTCGTCGAGGGCGCCACCACGACCCGCATCGGGCTCACCGGCGACGAGGTGGACTCGCTCCTGGAAAAGGAAGCGGGGCAGGTCCTCCTGAAGATCGTTCAGCCGCGCATCAACGATCTCCCGAACGGCCCGAACAATGTCATCGATCCGGCGGGGCCCTGGTACTCGACGCTGAAGTACGAGCTGCGGAACTACTACGACCTTCAGGGGCGCGACATCGATCCGACGTCCCTCACCGTGAAGCTGCGGCGGATCGACAACACGGCGGCGACCGACCCCGACGACGTGGGGGGGACGCCGATCCTCCGGATCGTGGGGCTCGACCAGCAGGCGAAGGCCGGGTCGGAGGATCCCTTCGCCGCCGACGGGCTGGTGGACGACCAGTACGTGAACCTGACGGACGGCATTCTCTTCTTCCCCGATCTCCACCCCTTCGCGCCCGGTCCCGACTCGACGTGCGCCTCCGGGCGGGGCGGATTCCTCTGCCTCGACGACCTTCGCCGCAACATCCTGACCGGAGAGCGGGCGAATCCGAACGTCTACTACAACCGCCTCCCCGAGCGGAACAAGGACGAGCGCTACTACATCGAAGCGGAGTTCCGGAGCAGCCAGCAGGGCTACTACGTCGGCCGGTTCGGGATTCTGGAGAACTCGGAGCAGGTGAAGGTGGACGGCATCCCGCAGACGCGCGACTCCGACTACCGCATCGACTACCAGACGGGCCAGCTGACCTTCTTGCGCACCCCGCCGGGACCGCAGCAGGTGATCACGGTGGACTTCTCCTACGCGCCCGGCTTCGGCCAGGTGCAGCGGACCCTCGCGGGGCTGTCGGGCGCCTACAATCCCGCGTCGAACCTCTCCTTCTCCAGCAGTCTCCTCTACGAGTCGCGCGGCGCCTCCGAGCAGAACCCGAAACTGGGCGAGGAGCCGGCGCACACGATGCTCGGGGACTTCGGCACCGTTCTCTCCTTCCGGCCGGTCTGGATGACGCGACTGGCCGACCAGGTGCCGGGCATCACGACCGACCAGTCCTCGGCGCTGAACATCCAGGGAAACTTCTCGGCCAGCGTCCCGAATCCGAACACGAAGGGCGAGGCCTACATCGACGACATGGAAGGGAACCGGGAGTCGAACACGATCGGGCTGGGGCGCCTCCAGTGGTTCTGGAGCAGCACGCCGGTGAATCGCCGCGTCACCCTGCCGCCCGACACGAACCTGGCCGTCACGACGCTCTCGAATCTCGGCGCCGACCACGCGCGCCTCGAGTGGTACAACCCGCGCCCCGAGGCGGAAACGGCGGCCAAGGAGTGGGATTTGAAGCCGGTCCTCACCGAGGCCGAAGGCGGAAACAATTCCCACCAGGTCCTGGAGCTGAACGTGAAGCCGCCGGCCGGCGAGACGACCGTGGACCCCCTGGCCGACTGGTCGGGCCTCACCCAGTCGCTCTCCGCCGCGGGGCTCGACTTCTCGCGCGTCCGCTTCCTGGAGATCTGGGTGAACGATCTTCGGAAGGACCACGCCACGACGAAAGCCAGGCTCCACATCGACCTGGGGTCGGTGAGCGAGGACGCGTTCTGGCACCCCGCGGAGTCGCCGAACAATCTCCTCGACACCGAGGACAAGAACAACGACGGGAAGCTGGACGGGGCGGACGACCCGACGAACGAGGTCTTCGAGGACACCGGCTTCGACAGGAAGGTCTCGTCGCTGGAGACGGGATACGACCCGAACCTGAATCCCGATCCGAGCGGCGACGACTACCGCTACAACGTCCGCGAGGCGCCCGACGACTACTCCACCATCAACAATCTGGAGTTGAACGGTATCAACGATCCGAACGCGCGCCCCGACACCGAGGACCTGAACCGGGACACCTTCTTCGACACGAGGAACAGCTACTTCGAGACGTCGATCGATCTCGCCGACGACCAGTACGTGGCGATCGACATCCCGAACGACCCCGCGACCTCGGGCCTGAAGGTCGTCTACGACAATCCCCTGAACGGGTGGCGCCTCTTCCGGATTCCCGTGGACGGGACCACGTTCCGGACCATCGGAGCGCCGAACTGGCAGAACATCCAGCACATGCGCGTCTGGCTGAGCGACATGGACCAGCCGCTGAAGATCCAGCTCGGCGGCATCGAGTTCGTCGGGAGCCGCTGGCTGGAGGCCGCGATCACCGATTCCAACATGGTCTTTCGCGACGTGCAGCTCGACATCCGGACGCGGAACAACAAGGACGATCTCGGGGTCTACGTGCCGCCCTACGAAGTCCAGAACCAGGTGGGAAACACCGCCGACCGGCGGGAGCAGTCGCTCGCCCTCGGCTACACGCGGCTCGAAGAAGGGGACACGCTCCTCGCCTACCGGACGCTCGGCGAGCCGGGGACCGGCCTCGGCTGGGCGCAGTACCGCGACATCAAGTTCTACGTCCACGGCGAGGCCGGCGTGGAGTCGCAGAACCTGCGCGCCCTCTTCCGCGTCGGCCCCGACACCCTGAACTACTACGAGTACAGCGTCCCGGTGCGGAGCGACTGGCAGAGCATTCTGCTCCCGATGGAGGCGCTCTCGCGGCTGAAGGAGGAGCGTCCCCTGGATTGGCCCCGGTTCGCTCCGTACGTGGACTCCACGTCCGCCGCGGGGACGAGCGAGGTCTTCACCGTGTTCGGGAATCCCTCCTTCACGCGGATCATCCGCCTCTCGTTCGGCCTCGCCGTGAAGGGCGGCGCCCCCGGCGTGCCCCAGTCGGGCGAGGTCTGGATCAACGAGCTCCGCCTGGCCGACGTGCGGAAGGAGTCGGGGCTCAGCAGCAATGTCTCGATCCAGGCGAACTTCGCCGACCTCCTGGCCGTGAACGTGAGTCTGGCCAAACAGGACGAGGACTTCTTCCGCGTCGGGCAGGGGGGAAACCAGGGGACCGGGCTGAACCACACCGCCATCGGGTTCTCCACCACGCTCCAGGTGGACCGCTTCATGCCGACCAGCGGCGTCTCGCTACCCGTCCGCTTCTCCATGCAGCACTCGACCGACGTTCCGAAGTTCCGGACGGGATCGGACGTCACGCTCGACGCCGATCAATCGGGCATCGAGACGAGGCGCCTCGACCAGCAGTCGGTGGACATCTCGTACCGCCGGAGCAGCGCCATCCGCCGCGGCCTCGCCAAGTACACGATCGACGCCTTCAGCGGCACGATGGCCTACACGCGACGGGGGACCGTGAATCCGCAGTCCACCGATTCCTCCTGGTCGTTCAGCTCGTCGGTCGGCTACGACCTCCCGATCGGCGGTGGCGGCGTCTCCCTGGGGAAGAAGTTCAAGTTGAACCTCCTCCCGGAGACGATCGGCTTCTCGGCCGGATGGGCCTCCAGCCGCGCCGTCGCCTATTCGCGCTCGATCTTCAACGACTCGGTGGCCACGGAACTCCGCTCCGACGCCAAGGTCCGGCTCCTCACGCTCGGGACGACGACGTCGTACGTCCCCTTCTCGTCGTTCCGGATCCAGTACAACCTCACGTCGCAGCGCGACATGCTCCTGAAACAGGAATCGGGACTCGGCTTCAACAAGGGGATGGAGGTGGACCACCTCCAGACCGTGCAGGTGAACTACACGCCGCGCTGGCTCGCGATCCTCCAGCCGAACATCAACCTGCGGGCCCGCTACCACGAGGACGCGCGCCCCGAGCGCCGCGTCGCGGCCACCGACCCTCTGGGGCTGAAGAACGTGGACAACCAGGGCGGCGCCAGCGTCCGGTTCAGCGTGCCGATCTCGCGGCTCGGAAGGCGGGGCGCCGCCCGCCGCGCCGGTCCCGCCGACACCACCGGCGGCGGCTTCTCGCTCCTCGCGCCCCTCGGACCGGTGCGCTACGTCCTGACGAAGTTCCAGGACGTGCAGACGAACTTCTCGTTCGAGCGCGCGGCGACCCTCACCCGGGTGACCGGGGATCCCGGCACGGCCTTCAAGAGCGGCTTCTCGCAAGTCTCCGACCCGACGCTGCTCCGTCTCTCGGGCTCCAACTTCACGGCGAACCGGCGCTACACGACGAATCTCTCGACCGCGTTCCGTCCCTCCACGACGGTGAACGTGGACATCCGCGCGGATCACGCGCTCTCGTACGCCGACCAGTCGTTCGGCGAGCGGCGCACGGAGCGGATCCAGTGGCCCGATCTGAAGGGGCGCTGGTCGGATCTCCACCGGTTCCTCCACCTCGAGACGGCGCTGAAGAACCTGACGCTCCAGTCGGGATTCTCCAAGGTGAGCGACGAGGAGGGGCCGGCCGACGGACCGACCGAGCGGCGGACCAAGACGCGGACGTTCGGGCCGCTCCTCGGCTGGGACATGGTCTTCCGGAACGACGTCCGCGCCAGCCTGAGCAGCTCGGTCACGAAGGCGACGAGCATCGACGACCGCGCCTTCGGCGTGGAGCGGGAGCGCCAGACGACGAACACGGACGTCCGGCTGAACAAGACGTTCCCCGCATCGAAGGGGATCAAGTTCCCCTGGAGCAAGAACCGGGTCCGGCTCCCCAACGATTTGAACCTGAATCTGACCGTGGGGCTCCAAGGGGACCGGGCCGTGGTCCGGCGGGCCGGCGAGCGGGATTACGAAGAGACCAATCAGGAGCGATTGAACGTCGCCAGCGGCACCACGTACAATTTCACCCGAACCATTTCCGGAGGGTTCAATTTCGCCTACCGCCAGACGCACGACAAGAAGCTCGAGGTCAAGAATCGCGGCATCTCGGTCGAGTTCAACGCGCAATTCTCGTTCTAGAGCCGCCGCGGCGCTCCTGATCTCGGCGCTCGTCCTTCCGTCGTGCGGCCGCCCGTCGGCCGCGTCGTTCGACGGGAAGCGCGCCTACGACTGGATCGCGAAGCAGGTCGCCTTCGGCCCGCGCGCGCCCGGCACGGCGGCCCACGAATCCTGCTACGCCTTCCTCCACGCCACGCTGAAGGAGTTCGCCCCGGTGGTGGAGGCCGACACGTTCCACTACTTCGTGCCGAGGCTCGGCCGCGACGTGCGCCTCTACAATCTCCTCGCGCGCTTCGAGCCGAAGGCGACCCAGCGGGTCCTCCTCGGCGCGCACTGGGACACGCGCCCCTGGGCCGACCAGGAGCCCGACACGTCGCGCCGCGACGAGCCGGTCCTGGGCGCGAACGACGGGGGCTCCGGCGTCGCGGTGCTCCTGGAGCTGGCGCGGATGCTCCAGCGGGAGAAGCCGGCGCTCGGGGTGGACATCGCGCTCTTCGACGGCGAGGACCTGGGGAGCGACGACAATCCGAACGGGTGGTTCCGCGGCTCGAAGCAGTTCGTCACCTGGCGCGCGGGCGAGCCGCCTCCCATCTTCGTCGTCGTGGTGGACATGGTGGGGAAGCGCGACCTCACGCTCCACTGGGAGGGGAACTCCTACGACCGGGCGGGAAACATCGTGGACCTGGTCTGGGGCGTCGCGAAGAAGCTGAACGTCCGCTCGTTCCGTTCCGAGGTGAAGCACACGATCTACGACGACCACATTCCCTTCCAGAACGCCGGCATTCCGGCCATCGTCCTCATCGACCTCGCCTTCCCGGAGTGGCACACCACGAAGGACGACCTGAGCATCATCGATCCCGAGAGCCTGACCGGGGTCGGCCGGGTCCTCCACTCGCTCGTCTCCGACCCGACCTACCTCTCCGACTGAAGTTTTCCCTTGAACCGGGGGGTCCAGCCCCGTAGGTTCAGGGGTCCGAGTGGACGCGCGTCCGCTCTTTTCGTTTCGGCCCCAGGGGGGCTGCCGGCTCCGTTAGCCAAGTCCAAGATGCACAACGATTTGAAGGAAGAGCTGGCGGCCCGGTTCCGGGAGCTCCTGGAGGAGGAGGCGTTCACCCTCTGGGACCTGGAGGTCGCGGGCCAGTCGGGCCGGACCGTGTTGCGGGTCTACGTGGACCGCCAGCCCGGGGTGACCCTCGACGAGTGCGCCTATTGGAGCCGGAAGCTGGCGCGCTGGCTGGAGGAGGCGAATCTCCTGCGCGGAGCCTACGTGCTGGAGGTCGGCTCCCCCGGCATCGAGCGGGCGCTGACCCGACCGGAGCACTACGCCCGCTTCGTGGGGAGCCAGGTGGAGATTCGGCTGCACGACCCGAAGGACGGGCGCCGGACGTTTCGGGGCGAGCTGCGGGCGGCGGGGGACGTGTCGATCGTGGTGGAGGACCCGGAGGCGGGGACGGTATCGATCCCGCTCGCGTCGGTCCGGCGGTCGCACGTGATCGCGGATCCCTGGGAGGGGATGCGCGAGCCGAAACGGAAACACGATCGAAAGGCCTGAGGTACCGAACGGTGGCACGAGAGACCCAGCGAAACACCAACTACGAGTTGATCGAGGCGATGGCCCAGATCGCGCGCGAGAAGAGCGTGGACAAGGCCACCGTCATCGACACGTTGGTGGCCGGACTCCTCTCGGCCGGCCGCAAGCGCTTCGGACTCGAGGCGAAGCTGGACGTGAAGTTCGACGAGCCGACGGGCCAGATCCTCATGAAGCTGACGCGCACGGTCGTCGAGGACGCCGAGGATCCCGGCCTGGAGATCGACCTCTCCGAGGCGCAGGCGATCGACGAGAACGTCCAGATGGGCCAGGAGTTCACCTCCGACCTGACGCTGGAGGATCTCGGACGGAACGCCATTTCGGCCGCGAAGCAGGTGCTGGTGCAGAAGGTGCGCGAGGCCGAGCGCGAGCGGATCTACGAGGACTACCACGATCGCGTCGGCGAGATGGTGCGCGGCACCGTCCAGCAGGTCGATCGCGGCAACATCTACGTGAAGCTGGAGCGCTCGGAGGCGATCCTGCCGCCGCGCGAGCAGATCGCGCGCGACCGGTTCCACCAGGGCGACCACATCAAGGCCTACATCATCGCCGTGGACAAGCTGGCGCGGGGACCCCAGATCGTCCTCTCGCGCACGCATCCGGAATTCCTGCGCCGGCTCTTCGAGTCGGAGGTGCCGGAAGTCGGCGAGAAGATCATCGAGATCAAGGGGATCGCCCGCGAGCCGGGCTCCCGCGCGAAGATCTCGGTCGTGTCGAACGACGACAAGATCGATCCGGTCGGCGCGTGCGTCGGCATCAAGGGATCGCGCGTGCAGGCGATCGTCCGCGAGCTGGGCGGCGAGAAGATCGACATCGTGCCGTGGAGCGCCGACCCGGTCGTCTTCGTGACGCGGGCGCTCTCGCCGGCGAAGGTGATCGAGGCCCAGGTGGTCGAGGCCGAGCAGAAGGTCTGGGTCACCGTGGCCGACGACCAGCTCTCGCTCGCCATCGGCAAGGGCGGGCAGAACGCGCGGCTGGCGGCGCGTCTCACGGGTTGGAAGATCGATCTCATCTCCAAGACGGAGCGGGAGCGCCAGCGCGATCTGGAGCGCCGCGCGCGGATCGACATCGAGGATCTGGAAGCCGCCGGTCCGAAGCTCGCGGAGAAGCTGATCCGCGAGGGGATCGAGACGGTGCAGGATCTCCTGAAGACGCCGCTCGACCAGTTGCTCGCGATCCAGGGGATCGGGGAGAAGACGGCCGAGAAGCTCCTGGAAGAGGCGCAGGCCCTGGCCGAGCGCCGTGCGAAGGAATTGGAAGCGGAAGCCGCGCGCGCGGAGGCCGAAGCGGCCTCCGCGGCCGAAGCGCAGCCCGAGGACGACGAGAGCCAGCCGGCCGCCACGACGACGGCGGCGGCCGACGACGAGCGGACGCCCGGCGCCTAGCGCGGGCACCATTGAGGATCCATGGCCACCGGTAAGAAACGAGTCTACGAAGCCGCGAAGGAGATGGGGATGTCGAGCGAAGCGCTCGTCGGAATCCTCAAATCCATGTCCGTCGAGGTGAAGAGCCACATGAGCTCGATCGGCGACGACGTCATCGAGAAGGTGCGGCTCCAGCTGGCGCGCGAGAAGGAAGCGGTGAAGGAAGAGGAGGCGCGCCGGCGCGAGAAGGCCATCCAGGCCGCGAAGGCCGCGGAGGCGCAGCGCCGCATGGCCTCGTCGGCCGGCGGCGGACCGCGCGGCGGCGGCGGCGGCGGGAAACCGGGCAAGAAGAAGAAGCGCGCCGTGGACGAGAAGGTGATCGCCGCGGCCGTGCGCCGCACGGTGGCCGAGATGGAGAGCAGCAAGCGCCGGCACCACCGCCGCGACCGCGAGGAAGACGTCGCCGTCGGGGTGGAGGAGGCGCCGCGCGTGGTCCGCGTGGCCGAGTTCGTCTCGGTCGCGGAGCTGGCCGCGCGCCTCGAGGTGAAGCCGCAGGAGGTGATCGCGGCCTGCATGCGCCTCGGCATCATGGCGAACATCAACCGCCGCCTCGACAAGGACTCGATCATGGCCGTCGCCGACGAGTTCGGGTACGGGGTCGAGATCGTCTCCGACCTGGGCGAGGACGTCGCGGTGGAGACGCCGGCGGAGGAGCGGCTGGAGCCGCGCGCGCCGGTCGTCACCGTCATGGGCCACGTGGATCACGGCAAGACGTCGCTCCTCGACTCCATCCGGAAGACGAACGTCATCGCCGGCGAGGCCGGCGGCATCACGCAGCACATCGGCGCCTACGCCGTCACCGCGCCCTCCGGGCAGAAGGTGACGTTCCTCGACACGCCGGGCCACGAGGCGTTCACCGCCATGCGCGCCCGCGGAGCCCAGGTGACCGACATCGTGGTCCTGGTCGTGGCGGCCGACGACCGCGTCATGCCCCAGACGGTGGAGGCCATCGACCACGCGCGCGCCGCGAGCGTGCCGCTGATCGTGGCGATCAACAAGATCGACCTCCCGGGCGCGAACGTGGACCTGGTGCGCCAGGATCTCGCGCAGCACAACCTCCTCGTCGAGGAGTGGGGCGGCAAGGTGATCGCCGTTCCGATCTCCGCGAAGAAGGGGACGAACGTGGAGAAGTTGCTCGAGATGATCCTCCTGCAGGCGGAGGTGCTCGAGCTGAAGGCCGATCCGACCACGGCGGCGCGCGGCGTCGTCGTGGAATCACGCGTCGAGAAGGGGCGCGGCATCGTCGCCACCGTGCTGGTCCAGAAGGGGACGCTCCGCGTGAGCGACGCCTTCGTGGCCGGCTCGAAGAGCGGCAAGGTGCGGGCGCTCCAGAACGATCGCGGCCAGCGGGTGGTCGCCGCGGGCCCCTCCATGCCGGTCGAAGTGCTCGGCTGGAGCGAGCCGCCGCAGGCGGGCGACACGTTCGTGGTCGTCGAGGACGAGCGCGAGGCGCGCGAGCTGGCCGGGAAGCGGGCGATGCTCCTCCGGGAGCAGGAGCTCCGCCAGCAGAAGCACGTCACCCTGACCGATCTCTTCAGCCAGATGAAGGCGGGCAAGGTGGGCGAGCTGCTCGTCGTCCTGAAGGGCGACGTGGACGGCTCGGTGGAAGCGCTGCAGGACACGCTGACGAAGCTCTCCACGGACGAGATCAAGTTGCGCGTGATCCATCGCGGCGTCGGACAGATCACCGAGTCCGACGTCCTCCTGGCGGCCGCCTCGAACGCCGTGATCATCGGCTTCCACGTGAAGCCGGATCCCAAGGCGGCGGAGTTGGCGGCGAAGGAGAAGGTGGATCTCCGCCTCTACGACGTCATCTACGAGGCCGTGGACAACGTGCGCGACGCCATGGCCGGACTCCTGGCGCCCGAGATCCGCGAGTCGGTGGTCGGGCAGGCCGAGGTCCGAAAGATCTTCCGCACCTCGAAGTCGGGGGTGGTGGCCGGGTGCATGGTGCTCAGCGGGACCATGCAGCGAAACGCGAAGGCGCGGCTCCTGCGCGCGGGCGAGCCGGTCTGGGAAGGGAAGATCGAGTCGCTGAAACGCTTCAAGGACGACGTGCGCGAGGTGGCGAGCGGCTTCGAATGCGGCATCGCCCTCGAGGGCCGCGACGA
>DATIQI010000177.1:0-8494 GCA_035470985.1 Acidobacteriota bacterium | reverse complement strand
GCCGGCGCCGCGTCGCGCGCGCCGGTGCGGAGCGGCGGGGCCGCGAACGGACCGGGACCCCAGGTGAGCCAGTAGGGGCTGTCGGCCGCGCGCTGCGATTCGACGTACTCGGTCGTTCCGCCGAGCATCAGGTCGTCGCCGAATCCGCTCGAGCCGGTGCCGTAGAAGTAGAGCGCGTCGCCCGGGTCGAACGAGCCGTCCCCCGCGCCGGTCACGTCGACGGCGCACTCGCGGAGCGAATCGGGCCCGAGATCGACGTCCACGCTCTCGGGGAGATCGCCGGGACGCGCGCGGAAGAGACGGAACGACGCGGGATCGATGGCGCCGGTCGCGACGCCCGCGGCCCCGAGATCGGCGGCGGTGACGCGGTAGAGATTGGAGCGAAGCGTGCCGAGACGGACCCACGGCCTCGACGGCCCCAGGCGAAGGGGCCCCGGACCCGCGTGCTCGGCGGGGACGGAGGGCGCGGGCGCGGCGGAACCTGAGAGCCGCGGCGCCACCGAAGCCGCCGCGGCGGCGGCGTAGCGCGGCCCCGCGACCGACTCCGGCTCGAGCGACGCCGCGCCGCCGGGGCGCCCACGGCTTTCGGGCTCGCCGGGAAGCGGCTCGGAGGGACGATCCCACGACAGCTCGATCGTGACTTCTTCGAGCTGGGTCGCGGCTCCGGAAGCCGGGTCCCACTGGATCGGTGCGATCTCGATCGCGAGAATCCGGGCGCCGCGCGCCGCCATGGGAATCGCGCGGCGAAGCGCCTCCCCCCGCGCGGCGGCGTAGCGCGGCGAACGAACCGCGTCGAGAATCTCCGCGGCGGAGCGCCGGCCGCGCGCCGACGGCTCGCTCGCGATCCGCGCGAAGGGCGGCGGACGGAGGGAACCGAGCGCGCGGCTCGCCCCGGGAACGAGGCGCGCGCGCGGCTCCACCCCCCAGGGAATCCGCGCGTGGACGACCCGGATCGGGAGCTGCGCCTCTCCAGGCGCCGACGCGTCCGTGCCTCCGGGGATGGAAATCTCGTCGAAGAGGAGTCCGGCCGCCTCGGCGCGGACGATCCGGGCGTCGCCGATCGGGACGCGGAGGCGGTAGCCGTTCGGCGTCACCGCCGAGACCTCCGGAGCCGGGACGGCCTCCCGGGCGGGCGCGGCGGGCGCGCCGAGGAGGAGCGTCAGCGCGAGGAGCGCGACGTGGACGAGGCGGCGCCGCATCAAGCGGGCTCGATCTTCTCGGCTTCTTCGGGGAGCATGACCGGCACCCCGTCCTCGATCGGGTAGCGGAGGCGGCACGCCGGACAGGTCAGGGTCTCGGCCTCGCGGTCGTACGTCAATTCACCGCGGCACTGGGGACAGACCAGGATCTCGAGCAGTTCGTCGCTGAGGGGCATTCGCTCCATCCTCCGGAAAGGGTTACGCGGGGGCCGGGCCCGCCTCGGGCGCCGAGGTCGCCTCGGCCGGCGAGGCGTCCGGGGCGGCGCCGGCCGCGGCGCCGGGAGCGGCCACGGGCTCTTCGAGATAGACCCCCATCTTCAAGTATTTCTCCAGCCGCCGGTCGAGGAGTTCCTGCTTCGGGAGCTGCAGGAGCGCCCGGACGTGGCGGAGGATCGCGTCCTGGAGCACGCGCGCGGACGCCTCCGGGTCGCGATGCGCCCCGCCGAGCGGCTCGGGGATGATCTCGTCGATCACGTGGAGCTCCAGGAGATCGGGCGCGGTCAGCCGCAGCGCTTCCGCCGCTTGCTCGGCCTTAGCGGCGTCCTTCCAGAGGATGGCGGCGCACCCCTCCGGCGTGATCACGGAGTAGATCGAGTTCTCCATCATCAGGACGACGTCCCCCACGGCGAGGGCGAGCGCGCCGCCCGAGCCCCCCTCCCCGATGATGACGGAGACGATCGGGACCGGAAGGTGCGCCATCTCGAGGATGTTTCGCGCGATGGCCTCCGACTGCCCCCGCTCCTCCGCCCCGAGCCCGGGATAGGCGCCCGGCGTGTCCACCAGCGTCACGATCGGGATTCCGAGCCCGGCGCCCGTCTTCATGATCCGGAGCGCCTTGCGGTAGCCCTCGGGATGGGCCATGCCGAAGTTCCGGTAGATGTTCTCCTTGGTGTCGCGCCCCTTCTGATGCCCGATCAGGACGAGCGGCAGGTCGTCCAGGACCGCGAAGCCCGCCACGATGGCCGGATCGTCCGCGAAGCGCCGGTCTCCGTGCAGCTCCAGGAAGTCGGGCGCGATGATCTTCAAGTAGTCGAGCGTGTAGGGGCGGCGCGGGTGGCGCGCGAGCTTCACGCGCTGCCAGCGCGTGAGCTTGGCGTAGATCTCCTTGCGAAGCCGCTCGGCCTTCCGCTCCAGGCGCGTCAGCTCCTCCAGCGCCTCGGGCGTCTCGGGCGTGGCGAGCGCGCGGAGAACCTCGATCTTTCGTTCCAGCTCGAGAATCGGCTTCTCGAAGTCGAGCCAGGTACCGTTCATCGCGGACCTCCGTGGACCGTGTTAGACCGCGACCGCTTCGGCGCGCCCGGGACCGTCGTCCTCCGACGGGTCGGACGCGGAGCCCTCGTCCCCCGGCTCCGAGAGACGGACGCGATCGGCTCCGAGGCGCGCGCGGAGCGCTCCCAGGAGCTCGTCGCACGGGTCGACGAGGAGACGCCGGGAGCGGACCGTGGCCGCGGGGCCCGAAGCCTCCCGCACGGTGAAGTATACCGGGCTTTCGCCGGGGTGGCGGACGAGGAGCGCGCGAACATGGTCGAGCACCTGGTCCGAGGAGCCGGGCTCGATGTCGAGGTGGAGCGCCTTCGCCGTCGCGGGATCGGGCGCGGCGACCGCGCGCGCGCCGAGCAGGACCATCTTCGGATCCGCCTCGTCGCGGAGGTTCACGCGCCCCTTCACCTCCAGCACGGCGCCCGGCACGATCGTCGCGCGCGCGCGTTCCCAGAGGTCGGCGAAGCAGGTGGCCTCCACGGAGCCCTCCAGATCCTCGATCGTCACGAAGGCCATTGGGCGCTTGTTCCGGTCCATGTGCCCCTTCACGCCCGCCACGATGCCGAGGAGCGAGACCTCCTCCCCTTCCCTCCGGTCGCGGAGCCCCTTCGTCGTGGAGCCGCCGCGCGCCTCGAGGACCGCGAGGAGCGGCCGATAGGCGGCGAGCGGGTGGTCGGAGAAGTAGAAGCCGAGCACGTCCTTCTCGCGGCGGAGCCGTTCGTCGAGGGGCCACGGCGCCGCGTTCGGGAGCGGCGGATCCTGGACCACCACGATCTCCTCGGCGCCGAAGAGGCTCTCCTGGGAGAGGTCGACGCTCTTCGCCTGCCCCTGCGCCCGAGCGAGGAGATCCCCGACCGCCTCGAGGAGCTGCGCGCGATCGCCGCCGAGCCGGTCGCACGCGCCGGCCTGGACCAGCGACTCGAGCACGCGCCGGTTGATCGCCGCGAGATCGACGCGGCGGATGAGATCGCCGAGCGACTGGAAGGCGCCTCCCTCCTCGCGCGCCCGCACGATCGCCTCCACGGAGCCCTGCCCCACGTTCTTCACCGCGGCGAGCCCGTAGCGGATCGCGCTCCCCTCCAGCGTGAAGGCGCCGCGACCGGCGTTCACGTCGGGCGGGAGGACGGTGATCCCCAGGCGGCGCGCCTCCTCCACCAGCGTCACGATCCGATCGGTGTCCCCGATCTCGCTCGTGAGCGACGCCGCCAGGTAGGCCGCGGGGTGGTGGGCCTTCAGCCAGGCCGCCTGGTAGGAGAGGACGGCGTACGCGGTGGAGTGGGCCCGCACGAACCCGTAGCCGGCGAACTTCTCCATCAGGTCGAAGATCTCGCCCGCCTTCTTCGCGGCGCAGCCGTTCGCCGCGGCGCCCTCCACGAACGCCGACTTCATGCGCGCCATCTCCTCCGGCATCTTCTTTCCCATCGCGCGGCGGAGGAGATCCGCCTGCGCGAGCGAGAAGCCGGCGAGCTTGTTCGCCACCTGCATCACCTGGTCCTGATAGACGATGACCCCGTACGTCGGCTTCAGGATCGATTCGAGGATCGGGTGCATGTAGACGACCTTCGCCTTGCCGTGCTTGCGCTTCACGAAGTCGTCGATCATGCCCGACTGGATCGGTCCGGGACGGAAGAGCGCGTTGATGGCGATGATGTCCTCGAACGTGTCGGCCGCCACCTTCCGGAGGAGGTCGCGCATCCCCGAGGACTCCAGCTGGAAGATGCCGATCGTCTGGGCCGCCTGGAGGAGCTTGTACGTCGCCGGATCGTCGAGCGGGAGCGTGGCCAGGTCCACGGGAGCCCCGGTCGTCTCCTCCACCATCCGCGCCGCGTCCTCCAGCACGGTCAGGGTGCGGAGCCCCAGGAAGTCCATCTTCAGGAGTCCGACCTTCTCCACCGACTTCATGTCGAATTGGGTGGTGACGTCGCCCTTCGACGACTTGAAGACCGGCACGAAGTCGGAGAGCGGGCCGGGCGCGATCACCACGCCCGCCGCGTGGGTGGAGGCGTGGCGCGCGAGGCCCTCCAGCGCGAGCGACGCGCGGAGGAGCTTCGCGTAGCGCTCGTCCTGCTTCGGGAGCGCCTTCAGCTCGGGGACGATCTCGATCGCCTTCGGAAGCGTCATGCCCAGGTCGGCGGGCACCATCTTCGCCACTTTGTCCACCTCGGCGTACGTGAGCCCGATGGCGCGACCCACGTCGCGCACCACGGCCCGCGCGGCCATCGTCCCGAACGTGATGATCTGGCTCACCGACTCGCGCCCGTAGCGCCCGACGACGTAGTTGATGACCTTGTCGCGGTGCTCGTACGCGAAGTCGATGTCGATGTCGGGCATGGAGACGCGTTCCGGATTCAGGAAGCGCTCGAAGAGGAGGTTGAAGCGGAGCGGATCGATGTCGGTGATGCCGAGCGCGTAGGAGACGATGCTCCCCGCCGCCGAGCCGCGGCCCGGCCCGACGCCGACGCCGTTCCGCCGCGCGTAGTCCGTGAAGTCGCGCACGATGAGGAAGTAGCGCGCGTAGCCGACCTGGCAGATCGTTCGCAGCTCGTACTCGAGCCGCGCCTCCACCTCGGGCGTGATGGACTCGTACCGGCGCGCGACGCCTTCGCGCGCCAGGTGACGGAGGTAGTCCTCCTCGGACGCGAACGCGTCGGGGATCGGGAACGCGGGGAGCGCCACGCGATCGCTCTCCAGCTGGAAGGCGCAGCGCTCCGCCGCGACCACCGTGTTCCGGAGCACCTCCGGCGCGCCGTCGAAGAGGGCCGCCATCTCCTCCGGGGACTTCACGTAGACCTGGTCGGTCGCGAACTTGAAGCGGTCGGGATCGAGGAGGGTCTTGCCCGTCTGGATGCAGAGGAGGATCTCGTGCGCCTCGGAGTCCTCGCGCGCGAGGTAGTGGCAGTCGTTCGTCGCGAGGACCGGGATGTCCAGGGACCGGCCCAGCTCCAGGAGCCCCTTCGCGGCGATCCGCTCCTCCGGGATGCCGTGGTCCTGGACCTCGAGGAAGTAGTTCTCGGCGCCGTAGAGGTCGCGGTACCAGCCCGCGGCCCGGACCGCGCCTTCGCGGTCGCCTTCGACGATCCGCTGCGGCACTTCCCCGCGCAGGCAGGCGCTGAGGCAGAGGAGGCCGCCCGCGTGCGCGGCCAGCGTCTCCTTGTCCACGCGCGGCTTGTAGTGGAAGCCCTCCGTGTAGCCGATGGAGGAGAGCTTCATGAGGTTTCGGTAGCCCTCCCGGTCGCGCGCGAGGAGGACGAGGTGGTCGTAGGCTCCCTTTCCGTCGGCCGTGCGCGCGCGATCGCCGCGGGCGCCGTGCGCCACGTAGACCTCGCAGCCGATGATCGGCTTCACGCCGGCGGCCTTCGCCGCCTGGTAGAACTCCACCGCGCCGAAGAGGTTGCCGTGGTCGGTGATGGCGAGCGCGGGCATGCCGAAGCCCTTCGCGCGCGCCACGAGACGGTCGATCCGGCAGGCGCCGTCCAGGAGCGAATAATCGCTGTGATTGTGCAGGTGGATGAAGTCGACGCTCATGGTCGTGGGAGGGTCGCGCCGCTCGGGCCCGGCCGTCGCCGCAGTCTACACGAGGCCCGCGACCGGCGGGCGCATTTTCCCGTGCCGCGCGCGTCCGCGATGTGGTAGAAACGCCGCGTGAACACGACCACGCCCGCCGCCGGGGCCGCCGCGCTCGGCGCGCCCAACGACGCCGACCGCCGCCGCCTCTTCGACATCCTGCTGGAGCGCTCGCTTCGCTTCGGCGACTTCACGCTCTCGTCGGGCGCGAAGAGCCGGTACTACATCGACGTCCGCCAGACGAGCCTCCATCCGGAAGGCTCGCTCCTCATCGCGAAGTTCCTCCTGCCGATGCTGCGCGAGGCGGGCGTGGACGCGGTCGGCGGCCTGACGCTCGGCGCCGATCCGATCGCGGGCGCCGTGGCGCTCTGGAGCCAGCTCCAGGGCACGCCGATGTGCGGCTTCATCGTCCGCAAGGAGGCGAAGGGGCACGGCGCGGGCCGCCGCATCGAGGGCCCGTTCCGCGAAGGCATGAAGGTCGCGATCGTGGACGACGTGATCACGAAGGGCGGATCGGCGCTGGCCGCGTTCGAGGCCGCGCGCGAGGCGGGCGCCGACGTGCGGCTGGTCGCCTGCGTCGTCGACCGCGGCGAGGGCGGACCCGAGGAGTTCGGGAGCCGCGGCGTCCCGTTCCGGTCGGTCTTCCACATCGACGAATTCCTGGAAGGGCGGGTCTAGCCCGACTCGCCTCCCGCCGGCGGATCGGCCGGCGGCGTCCCCTCCTCCGGCGCGGGCGGTTCCTCCGAAGGCGGCGATCCCTCGTCCCCCGGCTCCTCGCCCCAGAGTCCCGTCCCCAGGCTGTCGCTCCACTCCGGCACGTGAAGGAGCCCGCAGACTTGGCGCGGCTCGGTCTTCGAGACGAACGCGGCGCGCATCACGCGGGGACACTCGGGCCCCGCGCGGAACCCCGTCTCCGCGTCGATCCAGACGTCCGTGACGCCGTCGGGCGGCGCGAACTCCTCGATCGGCTCGTCGCGAAGCGCCGCCTCCATGAAGCGCGCCCAGATCGGCACCGCGGCCTGCGTGCCGGTCAGTCCGAGCCGGCGCCCCTTGTCGCAGCCGACCCAGACGCCGCACGCCAGCTGGGGCGTGAAGCCGAGGAACCACGCGTCGTTCTCGTCGCTGGTCGTTCCGGTCTTTCCGCCCGCGGGACGGACGAATCCGAACGTGCTCCGGACGCTCGCGGCGGTGCCGTAGATCACCGGCCCCTGCATGAGCGTGGCGCCCATGTAGGCCGTCTCCGGGCGGAGCACGCGCTTCGACTGCCGCTTCGGAGTCCACCGGACGTTCCCTCCGCGGTCGAGCACGGCCTTCACCGCGACGGGCTGGACGAGCGTCCCTCCGTTCGCCACCGCGGCGTACGCGCGCGTCAGCTCCAAGACCGAGACCTCGCAGGCGCCGAGCGCGAGCGACGGCACGTTGCGGAGCGCGCTCGTGATGCCGAGCGAACGGGCCATGGAGATCACCTTCGGAATGCCGAGCTCGAGCTCCAGGTGGACGGTCGCCACGTTCAGCGATCGCGCGAGGGCGCGCGCCGCCGTCACCCTCCCTTCGTAGACGCCCTCGAAGTTCCGCGGCGCCCACGGTCCCCTGTTCGTCTTGAAGGTGTCGGGAAGGTCCTCGAGGAGCGTCGCCGCCGTCAGAGGCGGCTTCCGCCCCTGGAAGGGCGTGTCGAGCGCCGCGAGATAGACGAACGGCTTGAAGGCGGAGCCCGGCTGACGGCGCGAATCGACGGCGCGGTTGTAGCTGCTCTCGGCGTAGTTCCGCCCGCCCACCATCGCGCGGACGAATCCGGTCCGCGGGTCCATCGCGAAGAGCGACGCCTGCGCCGGGCTCCGGCTCACGCCGCCGACCGGCGAGCGCCAGTCGGCCTCGCGGGCGCCGTCGCGAACGGCGCGCTCGGCCGCCGCCTGGGCCCGCCCGTCGAGCGTGGTGAAGATGGCGAAGCCGCGCGCGTTCAGGTCGGTTTCCGCGATGTCGCGCGACAGGAGCTCGCGGACGTAGTCCACGAAATAGGGCGCCTGGGTCGTCGGCGGCGGGTTCGGCGCGAAGCGCATCGACTTGCGGCGAAAGCCCGTGGCCTCGTCCTTCCCGAGGAAGCCGCAATCCACCATGTCGTGGAGCACGTCGTTCCGGCGCGCGATGGCGACGTCGGGGTCGCGGTAGGGCGAGAGCCGGTTCGGCGCCGGGATGATCCCGGCCAGGAGCGCCCCCTCCGGAACGGTCAGCTCGCGCGCGTGCTTGTTGAAGTAGAAGAGCGCCGCCTCCTCCACGCCGCAGACGCTCCAGGAGCCCCGCTGCCCCAGGTAGATCTGGTTCAGGTAGAACTCGAGGATCTCCTCCTTCGAGTAACGAACCTCCAGCATGACGGCGAGGAGCGCCTCGTGGAACTTTCGGAAGACGTTCCGCTCCCGGGAGAGGAAGAGGTTCTTCACCAGCTGCTGGGAAAGCGTGCTCCCACCCTCGACCAC
>DATIQI010000176.1:0-12346 GCA_035470985.1 Acidobacteriota bacterium | reverse complement strand
CCTCTTCCGGCCGCATGTGCGGGAAGAGGATGACGTCCCGGATGGACCGCTGGTTCGTCAGGAGCATCACCACGCGGTCGACGCCGACGCCCACGCCGCCCGTGGGCGGCATCCCCATCTCCAGCGCGCGGAGGTCGTCGGCGTCGAGCGGTTGCGCCTCCTCGTCGCCGCGGCCGCGCTGCTCCACCTGGTCCTCGAACGCGCGGCGCTGGGCGTCGGGATCGTTCTGCTCGGAGAAGGCGTTCGCGATCTCCATTCCCGCGGCGATCACCTCGAAGCGCTCCACGACGTCGGGATTCCCCCGCTTCGCCTTCGCGAGCGGCGAGGTGTCCCGGGGGTGATCGGTGAGGAAGGTCGGCGAGACGAGCGAGGGCTGGACCCGCTCCGAGACGATCTCGTCGAGGATCCGGCCGTATCCGAGCGCGGGATCGACCGAGACGCCCGCCGCGCGCGCCGCGTCGCGGAGATCGGCCGCCGTGCCGGGGAGCGACGCGATCCCGAGCCCCTCGGCCGCGGCCTCCAGAATGGAGAGCCGCCGCCACGGGGGCGTGAAGTCGATCGTCCGGTCGCCGTACGGCAGGGCCAGGGAGCCGTGGACCGCGCGGACCACGTGCACGATCAGCTCCTCCGTCACCCGCATCATGTCCTCGTAGTCCGCGAACGCCTGGTAGAACTCCAGCATCGTGAACTCGGGATTGTGGCTCCGGTCGATCCCCTCGTTCCGGAAATCCTTGCCGATCTCGTAGACGCGGTCGAGCCCGCCGACGATCAGCCGCTTCAGGTAGAGCTCGTCCGCGATCCGGAGATAGAGCGGCATGTCGAGCGCGTTGTGGTGCGTGACAAAGGGCCGCGCGGTGGCGCCGCCGTAGAGCGCCTGAAGCACCGGCGTCTCCACCTCGAGGAACTCGCGTTCGTCGAGGAACGCGCGCATGGCGCGGACGATCGCCGCGCGGGCGCGGAAGACCGCCCGGACCTCGTCGTTCACGATCAGGTCGGTGTAGCGCTGCCGGTAGCGGATCTCCACGTCGGTCAGACCGTGCCACTTCTCCGGGAGCGGACGGAGCGCCTTCGCCAGGAGTTCGGCCCGCTCCACGTGGACGGTCGTCTCCCCCGTGCGCGTGCGGAAGACATGCCCCTCGACGCCGATCCAGTCGCCCGCGTCCCACTCGAGGGCGGCGGTGTACGCCTCGGCGCCGATCGCGTCCTCGCGGAGGTAGATCTGCAGGAGCCCGTCCCGGTCCTTCAGGTGGGCGAACGAGGCCTTGCCGTGGCCCCGCTTCGTCATGAGACGCCCCGCGTAGCGGACGCGCTCGCCCGACGCCGCCAGCGCGTCCGCGTCGGCGAGGATCCGCGCGGAGCGGTGCGTCGGATCGAACCGGTACGCGAACGGCTCCGTCCCGGCGGCGCGGAGCGCGTCGAGCTTGGTGCGGCGAATCTCGTGCACGGACATGGGGCCCCGTATCGGCGCTTCCCTGCGGGGTCCCGCGGCGCGGCGCGATGCCGGCGCGGTCGTAGGGGTCGGGGGATTCTAGGTAGGACCGCCGGGGCGGTCAAGCGCGGCGGGTCCGCTCCGGGGCGCGCGGCGCGCCGTTCGGACGCCGCGGCGCTTCCGCGGCGCGGGCTTCGTCCAGCGCGGCGATGGCGTCGCCCACGACGACGTCCTCGTGCGGCGGCTCGGGCCCCATCACCTGCGCGCGGCGGCCGCCGCAGGAGGGACAGTAGCCCCACTCGGGATCGACGCGCCGCCCGCACGAGGTGCACGACCCCGAGCTGGGCGTGCCGCAGTGCGGACAGTAGACGTGATCGGGCGCGACGGTGTGGCGGCACGACACGCAGAGGTGTCCCAGCTCCTCTTCGTAGTAGACCACGCGCTGCACTTCCTCCAGCGAGGTCTCGCCCGCGAGGACGCGCGCGAGCCCGTCCTGGCCGATGGTGGTCATGCCCGCTTCCATGGCGGCGCGGCGGATGAGGGTCTCGGTCGCGTTCCCGGCCACGAGACGCCGGACGGAGTCCTCCATTTCGAGGATCTCGAAGACGCCCGTCCGTCCCTTGTAGCCGCTCTCGCCGCAGAGATCGCAGCCGACCGGCCGGTAGAGGACCAAGTCGCGGGCCTCGCGCTGCGCGATGCCGAGGAGCCGCAGTTCGTCGCCGCTCGGCACGTAGCCGTCCTTGCACTTCGGGCAGAGGAGCCGGATGAGGCGCATGGAGACGACCGCCACGAGGCTCGAGGCGACCATGTAGGGCTGGAGCCCGAGGTCGACGAGGCGCGTGACGGCGGAGGGCGCGTCGTTCGTGTGCACCGTGGAGAGGACCAGGTGCCCCGTGATGGAGGCGCGGAAGGCGATCTGGGCCGTCTCGCTGTCCCGGATCTCTCCGATCATCATCACGTCCGGGTCCTGGCGCAGCATGGCGCGGAGGATCGCCCCGAACGTCTTCTTGCTCTTCTCGTCCACCTGCACCTGGTTCACGCCCGCGACCTGGTACTCGATCGGGTCCTCCACCGTGACGATGTTCTTCGTCACCGAGTGGATGTGCTGGAGCAGGGCGTAGAGGAGCGTCGTCTTCCCGCTTCCGGTCGGGCCCGTGACGATGACGATCCCCTGGGGCCGCCGGCCGAACGACCTCAGCTGCTCGAGGTTCCGAGCCGAGAGTCCCAGCGAATCGAGCCGGAACGCCGCGCGCTCCTGGTCCACGATCCGGATCACGATCTTCTCGCCGTGGGCCGTCGGGAGTGTGGAGACGCGCATGTCGATCCGGCGTCCCTCCAGCTCCACGCGGAAGTGGCCGTCCTGCGGCATCCGCTTCTCGGCGATGTCGAGCGACGCGAGGATCTTCACGCGCGAGGTGAGCGCCCCCTGCGTCCACTTCGGGAGCCGCTCCAGATCTTGCAGCAGCCCGTCCACGCGGATCCGAACGCCGACGCCCCGCTCCTGGGGCTCGACGTGGATGTCGCTCGCGCGCATCTCGACGGCGCGGGTGATGATCCAGTTCGCCAGGCGGACGATCGGTGGCCCGGCCGAGAGCTTCATCAGCTCCTCGAGCGTCGCGTCCGCCTGCGGCTCCACGATCTCGCGGACCTCGCTCACCGGGTCGTCCTTGATGATGTTCTCGAGGATCTCCACGACCGACGCGTCGATGTGGTAGTACTTCGTGATCGCCTCCACGATGGCCGAAGGAGGCGCGAGCGCGGCCTTCACGAAGTAGCCGCTCTGGAAGCGGATGTCCTCGATCGCGCGGTTGTTCAGCGGATCGGCCATGGCGACCCGGAGCGTGTTCCGCCCTTCGAGCGCGATGGGGATGGCCGTGTACTTCTTCGCCAGCTCCTCCTTGATGAGCGCGATCACGCTCTCGTCGATGGCGGTGGCGTTGAAGTCGACGACCGGGAGGCCGAGCTGCTGGTGGAGGACGCGGCAGACGTCCTCCTCGGAGACCATGCCGCTATGGGAGAGGATCTGGCCGAGCGGCTCCTTCGTCTGGCGCTGGCGCTTCAGGGCTTCCTTCAGCTGGTTCTCGTTCAGGAGTCCCGCTTCCAGAAGGTATTCGCCGAGACGCTTCCTTCCTCCGGCCTCTTCGGTCGCCACGCGAACGATCCCCCACAAGTGATGGTCGCGCCGCGGGTTGCCGCGTCGCGCCGAGCCCCGGGTCCGGGCCGGCGCGGGGCGCGCCGATCCGTCCTTCGGTCTATCGGACGGTGGGTGGCGGATCTTGAACCGGGCGGCGCCCGGTCAGGCGTGCTCGACGGGGCGGGCCGGTCCGCGCTCGAAGGCGTGCTTGTCCCGCTCCGAGCCGAATCCGACCGCGTAGTCTCCGTTGAAGCAGGCGTAGCAGTGCTCGTCGGGGCGGCTCACGCACGCCCGCAGCCCTTCCATGGAGAGGTAGCCGAGCGAGTCGACGTTCAGGTACTTGCGGATCTCCTCCACGGTGTGGGAGGACGCGATCAGCTCGCGGCGGTTCGGCGTGTCGATGCCGTAGTAGCACGACCAGCCGATGGGAGGGCTCGAGACGCGGAAGTGGATCTCCCGCGCCCCCGCGTCGCGGAGCATGGCCACGAGGCTCCGGCTGGTGGTGCCGCGCACGATGGAATCGTCCACGACGACCACGCGCTTCCCCTCCAGGATGCGGCGGACGGGGTTGAACTTCAGATTCACGCCGAAGTCGCGCGTGATCTGCTCGGGAGCGATGAAGGTGCGGCCGACGTAGTGGTTGCGGATCAGGCCGAGCTCGAACGGAAGGCCCGAGTGCTCCGCGTAGCCGAGGGCGGCCGAGTTGCTGGAGTCGGGAACCGAGATGACGATGTCGGCCGGGACCGGGTGCTCCTCGGCGAGGCGGCGCCCCAGGCGGCGGCGAACGGAGTCGACGCTCTCCCCGAAGACGACGCTGTCGGGCCGCGAGAAGTAGATCAGCTCGAAGACGCAGGCGCGCCCCGGCTCCGGCGCGAGGATCCGGTGCGACCGCACGCCGTCGGCGCCGATCACCACCAACTCGCCCGGCTCGATCTCCCGCACGAACGTCGCGCCCACGATGTCGAGCGCGCAGGTCTCGCTGGCGAGGACGTGCGCCTCGCCCCGGCGCCCGAGGCAGAGGGGGCGGAACCCGCGCGGGTCGCGGACGCCGATCAGCTTGTCGCCCGCGAGGAGGACCAGCGAATAGGCGCCCTGGCACCGGGCGAGGGCCTCCGCGACCATTCGCTCGATCTCGGTAGCCTTGGAGCGGGCGATGAGGTGGAGGACCACCTCGGTGTCGCTGGTGGTCTGGAAGATCGACCCCTGCTCCTCCATCTCGCGGCGCAGCTCGAGCGCGTTCACGAGATTTCCGTTGTGCCCGATGGCGAGCTTCCCTTCCCGGAAGTTCACGACGAGGGGCTGCGCGTTCTGGAGCAGGCTGCTTCCCGTCGTGGAGTACCGGTTGTGCCCGATGGCGATCGATCCCGGAAGCCGGTCGATGGCGCCGCCCGAGAAGACGTCGGAGACGAGCCCGAGCCCGCGATGGAGGCGGTACTCCCCCCCGTCGGTCGCCACGATGCCGGCGCTCTCCTGGCCCCGGTGCTGGAGCGCGTAGAGTCCCGCGTACGCGAGGCGCGCCGCGTTCTGCGCGCCCCAGATGCCGAAGACGCCGCACTCTTCCCGCAGGCGGTCCCCGCTTCGCCCCCCGCTCGCCCGTTCCGTCACCCTGTCTCGCTCCTTCCTCATGCCGCGGCCCCCGCCGCCGTCGCCGCGGGCTCCGCCAAGAACCGCTCCACGTCGCTCCACGCCGTCGCGCCCTCGAGGAGGAGCGACGCGTCCGCGTGCGGATTCACCAACAGGCCGTGCGCCGGACCGACCAGAGGCCCCAGGCGCTCGTGCACGAATTTCGTCGCCGGATCGCCCGAAGGACCGCGCGACCAGAGCCACCAGACGCGCCCCCTCCGAATGGCCGCGAGGCCCGGAAGCGGGTGCTCCCGGCCCAGGCGCGCCAGGAGGCCCTGATCGCGCGTGTCGCCGCGCGTCCGCGCCAGGAGGCCCCAGGCCCCTTCGGGCGGACTCCAGCGCTCCCCCCGCTCCCCCGACGCGAGGAAGCGATACCGCTCTTTGTTCGGATTCACGAAGAAGTTGCTCGATTCGATCGCTTCGAGGAGCCTCGCCTCGAACGCCCCGGCGCCGGCGCCCGGAACCGCCTCGAAGAGATAGACTTCCTCCCGCACGATCCGGTCGAGCGCGTAGCCCTCGGGGAGCATCCGCTGCCCGGCTTCGAGCGCGGTCAGGGCCGTGAGATCGGTGATCTTCAGGCGTGTGAGGAGGACGGCGCTCATCGGGCCGCCCCGCTCGCCGCGGCCCCGACGCCGAGTCGCTTCGCCAGCGACTCGAAGAGGAACCGCCCGGGGCCCGGGCCCTCCAGCGCGGCCCGGTCGCCGACGGCGGCGCGGCGCCGCTCGCCCCACGCGCCCGGCCAGTCCTGCGGCATCATGCGGAGCCACGCGGCGCGCTCGGGATGCGGCATGAAGGCGAGGACGTTGCCGGCTCGATTCGTGATTCCGGCGGCTTGGAGCATCGCGCCGTTGGGATCGTCGGGATACGACGCGGCCGGCCGCCCCTCGGCGTCCACGTAGCGCAGGAACGCCAGCCCCTCCGACTCGATGCGCGCGCGAACGTCCGGGTCCGCCGTCGTGAAGCGCCCCTCGCCGTGGGCGATCGGGAGCGGCACGATCGCGCCCACGGGAAGCGCCGAGGCGAACGTCGCGCGCCCCGGTCCTTCGTGGACGCGGACGCGGACCCAGCGGCAGAGGTAGCCCTGGCGCCGCGGCGCCTCGTTGGGCGCGAGCGCCATCTCGACGCGGCCGGCGCGGAGCCCCGGCACGAGGCCGGTCTCCACGAGCACCTGGGCGCCGTTGCAGATGCCGAGCACCGGCTTCCCCGACTCCGACTCGCGCGCGATCCGCTCGACCGCCGGGAGCTTCGCCGCCACCGCGCCGGCCCGGATCCGGTCCTGGAACGCGAAACCCCCGGGGATCACGTAGGCGTCGAACTCCGAGAGGACCGACGCCGGCTCGTTGAACCGGACGATGGCCGCCTCGATGCCGGCCGCCGCGAGGGCGCGCGCCGTCTCGTATTCGCAATTCACTCCGGGAATCTGCAGCACCGCCGCGCGGGCCATGATCACTCCACGTAGGGTCGAATGCCGTCGCGGTGGAGGCGCTCCGCCTCCGCCAGGTCGAGATCGATGAGGGTCCGGCCTCCGTCGAGGATCCGGAATCGCGGCTCCTCGAGGGTTCGTCCGGTGATGGTCGCGTCCACGCCCGCCGCCCGGAAGAGTTCCATCAGAGCCGGCAGCGACTCCTTCCCCACCTCGATCAGGAACCCGGGCGCCTCCGAGTAGAGCCGCGCCTCGGGCGACGCGTCGCCGAGGCCGGAGATGGGCACCTGGAGGCCGAGCCCCTGCGAGGCGAACCCGCCGAGCGCCATCTCGAACGCGGCGATCGCGAGCCCACCCTCGGCGATGTCGTGGCAGGCCAGCGCGAGACCCCGGCGCACCGCCTCGAGCACGGCGTAGGTCCGGCGGCGCTCCAGATCGAAGTCGAGTCCCGGGAGCGGTCCCCCCTTCTCGCCCGTGAGCGCGAAGCGGAGCTGCGAGGCGCCGAGGCGGGGATCGCGCGCGCCGGAGAGGACCAGGACGCTTCCGCGACGCTTCAGGCCGGAGCTGATCGCGACGCTGTAGTCCTCCAGGACGCCGAGCGCCGCGATGATGGGGGAAGGCTCGATGGCGCGGCCCGTGGACGACTCGTTGTAGAAGGAGACGTTCCCCGACACGATCGCGATCGGGGGCCCGGCCGCTCCCTTCGGCCCGAGGGCCCGCGCGGCGTCGCCGAGCCCTTCCACGCTCCGCTCGAACTCGTCGAAGACCTCCGGATCCTCGGGATTCCCGAAGTTCAGGCAGTCGGTGAGCGCCACCGGGCGCGCCCCGACCGCCACCAGATTGCGCAGCGATTCGGCCACGACGTGCGCCGTTCCCCAATAGGGATCGGCCGCCACGTACCAGGGATTCCCGTCCACCGTGATCGCGCAGCCCCACGCCGCGCCGGGGATCGGGGCGAGCACGCCGGCGTCCGCTTCGCCCGCGCGGAGGACCATCCGTCCCTGCACCTCGGTGTCGTAGTAGCGGACGATCGGCTCCCGCGACGCGAGATTGGGCGACGCGATGAGGGAGCGGAAGAGCGCCTCGTGATCGTCCGCGGGGACGGGCGGAAGCGCCTTCGGGGCCGGCGGCGCCGGGCGCGGGCGGCGCGGCCGCTCGTGCTGGATGCCCGCCGTGATCACCTCGACCGGCGCGTCGCAGACCGTTCGCCCCTCGCGAAGGATCCGGTAGCGGCCGTCGGTCCGCACGCGCCCGACGACGGCCGCGCGCGCGCGGTGGTAGACGAGCGGAAGGGCGTAGTCCTCGTTGTAGATCGCGAGAAGCCGGGACGCGATCCGCTCGGGGACGACGAACGCGAAGCGCTCCTGCGTCTCGGAGCAGGCGACCACTTCGGCGGGGAACTCCCCTTCGGGCGTCGGCACCGCGTCGAGATCGACGTCCATGCCGAAGCCGCCCGCCGCGGCCAGCTCCGACGACGCGCAGGCGATGCCGCCCGCGCCCAGGTCCTTGAAGCCGAACGGAGCCCCCTGGTCGTGAAGCCAGGCGAGCGCGGCGCGGTTCGCCTCGAAGAGGACCCGCTTCAGGAAGGGATCGGGCACCTGCACGTGCCCGCGCTGCCCCTCCGCCTCCTCGTCGAGGATGGCCGACGCGAAGGAGGCGCCGCCGAAGCCCGTCTCGTCCGTCGGCTTTCCGACCAGGACGAGCACGTAGGGCTCGCGGTGCGCGGCCTCCGGGACGCGGCTCCGGACGATCCGGTCGGCGCGCACCAGGCCGAGCGCGACGACGTTCACCAGGCAGTTCTCGTCGTACCGGTCGCTGAAGAAGACGTCGCCGCCCAGGTTCGGAACGCCGAGCGGGTCGCCGTACTGCCAGATGCCGTCCACCACGCCGCGCACGATCTCGCGCACGCCCGCGGCGCGCGGGCCCTCCGGATCGCCGAAACGGAGCGCGTCGAGGACCCCGATCACGTCCGCGCCCATGCAGTTCACGTCGCGGACGATCCCCCCGACGCCGGTCGCCGCTCCTTCGACCGGCACGACCTGCGACGGGTGATTGTGGCTCTCGTGCGCGAGGACGAGCGCGTACTCGACGCCCTCGTGCGCGCCCAGGCGGACCACGCCCGCGTCCTCGCCGGGGCCGAGGATCACGTCGGGGCTCTCGGTCGGCAGGTACTGCTTCAGGACGCGGCGGCTGCTCTTGTACGAGCAGTGTTCGCTCCACATGGTGTCGAAGATGGTCGCTTCGACGCGCGTCGGGTCGCGGCCCAGGAGCTCGAGCATGCGGGCCACCTCGCCCGGAGCGAGGCGGAGCCCCTCGCGGGCGAGGAGTCCCTTCAGCGCGGCGGCGTCGGTGCCGGAGAACGGAAGGACGGGCGTTTCAACGGTGGGCGGCAAGGGCGGCTCCTAGGACGCGTTCGAAGATGTGGTTCACGTGGCGCAGGAAGTAGGCGGGCTCGAAGCAGCGCTCGAGCGCCGCGCGATCGAGCGTCCGGGCGACGTCGGGATCGGCCGCGAGGCGCGTCTTCAGATCGGGCGCCCCCTTCCAGGCCGCCATGGCGTGGCGCTGCACCAGCGCGTAGGCCTGCTCGCGCGTCAGTCCGGCGCCGGTGAGGGCGAGGAGCACGCGCTGCGAGTAGACGAGGCCGCGCGTCTTCTCCAGATTCTCCCGCATCCGGTCGGGGTAGACGTGGAGCCCCGCGAGGATCTCCCGCATCTGGCTCACGATGAAGTCGGCGACGAGGAAGGAGTCGGGGAAGATCACCCGCTCCACGCTGGAGTGGCTGATGTCACGCTCGTGCCAGAGCGCGACGTTTTCGAAGCCGGCGTGCGCGTTCGCGCGAAGGAGCCGCGCCAGCCCGCAGATCCGCTCGCAGTTCACGGGATTCCGCTTGTGCGGCATCGCGGAGGAGCCCTTCTGCCCCTCCCGGAACGGCTCCTCGGCCTCGAGAACCTCCGTCCGCTGGAGATGGCGGATCTCGAGCGCCATCTTCTCCACCGACGCGCCGAGGAGCGCGATGGCGGCGAGGAGCGCGCCATGGCGATCGCGCTGCACGACCTGCGTCGCCACCGGCTCGGGCGCGAGCCCGAGCGACCGTAGCGTCGCCTCCTCCAGCTCCGGCGGAAGGTGCGCCAGCGTCCCGACCGCGCCGGAGAGCTTTCCGACCGCGATCTCGTCGCGCGCGCGGCGGAGCCGCTCGAGGGCCCGCCCCAGCTCCTCGTACCAGACGAGGACCTTCAATCCGAACGTGATCGGCTCGGCGTGGATCCCGTGGGTCCGGCCCACCATCACGGTCTCCTTGTGGGCGCGCGCCAGGGTCCCCGCCGCCTCGCGAAGCGACTCGGTTTCCGCGACGAGGAGGTCGGTCGCGCGCGTCAGCTGGAGCGCCGTGGCGGTGTCGACCAGGTCGGACGAGGTCATGCCGAGGTGGAGGTAGCGCGCGTCCGGCCCCGTGGTCTCGCCGATCTGCGTGAGGAAGGCGATCACGTCGTGCTTCACGGTCGCCTCGATCTCGTCGATGCGCGCCGCGTCCACGCGAGCGGACGCCCGAAGCCGCGCCGTCGTTCCGGCCGGGGCCTCCCCGCGCGCCTCCAGCGCGGCGGTCACGGCCAGCTCCACCTCCAGCCAGAGGCGGTAGCGCGCTGCGTCGTCGAAGAGCGCGGCCATCGCGGGGCGGCTGTAGCGCGGGATCATTCGCGCGCCTCCTCCAGCGTCAGTTTGAACGTGATCTGCTTCGTGTCGCGATCGACCGTCAGGGTGACGACGTCGCCCACGTTCGCGCCGAAGATGGCGCGATAGGCCTCGCGCACGTCGCGAATCGGGATCCCGTTCACCTTTCGGATGATGTCGCCCACCTTCATGCCGGCCTTGTCGGCGGGGCTCCCCCGCTCCACGACCGAGACGTAGAGTCCGTTCCGGTCGGCGGTGCCGAGGCGCTCCGAGACGTAGGGCGTCAACTCCCAGGTCCGCACCCCGATCCAGACGTTCCGCACCTTGCCGTACTTGATGATCTCCTCGACGACCTTCTTCGCGACGTCGATCGGGATGGCGAAGCCGATCCCGATGGACCCCCCGCCGCCCTTCGAGAAGATGAACGTGTTCACGCCGATCACTTCCCCGCGCGCGTTCAGGAGCGGCCCGCCCGAGTTGCCCGGATTGATCGCGGCATCGGTCTGGATCATGTTCTTGTAGATGCCGCCGTCCTCGTTCTGCGGCTTGATGTCGCGATGGGTCGCGCTCACGACCCCGGCGGTCACGGTCGGCTGGACGTCGTTCAGGAGGAACCCGAACGGGTTGCCGATCGCGATGGCCCACTCCCCGATCATGAGGTCGTTCGCCGTGCCGAGCGGCGCGGCCGGGAGGCTCTTCCCTTCGATCTTCACCACGGCCAGATCGTACTGGGGGTGCGCGCCGATCACCTTCCCGTCGAAGCTCCGGCCGTCGGGGAGGATCGCCTTGATCTGCTCCGCGCCGCGGATGACGTGCTCGTTCGTGATGACGTAGCCGTCCTTCGAGATGATGAAGCCGGAGCCCATGCTCGGAATCTGCTCCCGGTAGCGGTACTGGGGCACCATGTCGCGGAAGAAGGGCTCGAAGAATTCGTCGCCCAGGAGGAGCGGCGACGTCTGCACCACGCGCGTCTGGACGACGCTCAGGGTGACCACCGAGGGGCCGACGCGCTCGGCGGCGCGCACGATCGCCGTGCGGCGGCTCGTGTCGAGATCCATCGGCGCCGCGGCGGTGTCCGCGCCGGCCTTCCCGGCGACGGCCGCGAAGAGCGGCGTGCCGCCGCCCCCGTCGGCGCCGGGGCGCCCGCCGCGCGAGCCGAGGAGGAGCGCCGCCAGGAGGAGGAGCCCGAAGAGAAGACCGGCCACGAGCGTTCCGGGCGACCAGCGCCCGCCGACGCGCCCCGGCCGCGGAACCGAATCAACCGACGACATGCATCCTCCCTCGAGGAATCCATCCGATGCGCGGGTAACGGACCCGCATGAGGTAGAGGCCGTGGGCCGGCGCCGGGGGCGCCGCCGCGCGGCGGTCCTTCGCGTCGAGCACCGCCCGCACCGCCGCGGCGCCGCGGCCCGACTCGGCCTCGCGGATCACCGTCGCCACGATGCGTCGCACCATAGTGTACAGGAAGCGGTCCGCTTCGATGTCGAAGCGGAGGCGGCCGCCCCACCCGCTCCAGCGCGCGCGCGCGACCGCGCAGCGCGTCGAATCGGCGTCGGGCGACGCCTTCGAGAACGAGACGAAGTCGTGCGCGCCGAGGAGCGGCCGGGAGGCCCGGTCGAGGTCCGCGGCCTCGGCGCGGACGTCGCGCACCCAGGCCTGGGCGCGCCGGAGCGCCGAAGGAGCCGGAACGATCAGATAGCGGTACGCGCGTCGCGTGGCCTGGAAACGCGCGTGGAACGAGGACGGCGCCTCGGCCGCCTCGACGACCCGGATCTCGCGCGGCAGGTGCGCGTTCAGAGCGCCCTGCAGGCGGCGCGCCTCGAGCCGCGTCGTCACCGTCACGCTCGCCACCTGGCCGGCGGCGTGGCAGCCGGCGTCGGTCCGCCCGGCGCCGGTGACCCGCGCCGCTTCACCCGTGATCCGCGCGAGCGCCGCCTCCAGCTCGCCCTGAACGCTCCGCGCGCGCGACTGGCGCTGCCAGCCGTGAAAGGCCGTGCCGTCGTACTCCACGGCGAGCCGGAACGACGCCGCGCGGCGCTCCGGCCGATCAGACGCCACGAAGCAGCACTCC
>DATIQI010000175.1:0-3795 GCA_035470985.1 Acidobacteriota bacterium | reverse complement strand
ATGTCCTGGAGTCCATAAGCGGCGCGCAGCGGAATCGCCAGCACCAGCACCATGGCGAACCCGGAGTAGATGGCGCCGGCCACGAAGTACGGCGGGAAGATGGTCGAGTGCCATCCGGGCAGGATGGAAACCGTGAAATCGAAACTCACCACGGTGTGGACCGAGAGGACCAGCGGAGTGGCCAACCCTGCCAGCAGCAGCGAAGCCTGGTCGTGCACGCGCCAGTGCCGCGCCGACCCGCGCCACCCCATGGCCAGAATGCCGTAGAAGGCCTGCGCTAAGCGGTTTTGCGACCTGTCGCGCAGGGTTGCCAGGTCCGGCAGCAGACCCACGAACCAGAACAGCAGCGAAACGGTGGCGTAGGTGGAGACCGCGAAGACGTCCCATACCAGGGGGCTGCGGAACTGCGGCTGCACACCCATTGTGTTCGGATAGGGCATCAGCCAGTAGAAGAGCCAGGGGCGGCCCAGGTGCAGAATCGGAAACATGCCGGCACAGGCGACCGCGAACAGCGTCATCGCTTCGGCGAAACGATTGATCGAGTTCCGCCACTTCTGGTTGAGCAGCAGCAGAATAGCCGAAATCAGCGTGCCCGCATGCCCGATTCCGATCCACCAGACGAAGTTGACGATCGCGAATCCCCACGCTATGGGTGCGTTGACGCCCCACACGACAATACCGCGCGCGAACAGCACGGTCACGGCGAACAGGAACATCAGCACCAGTAGGAAGCTCGCCGAGAGTACGGCAAACCAGAACAGCGGCGTCCGGCGCGTCAGCACCACCGAACTGATCTTGTCGGTTACCGTGGCGAACGTGTGGCCCGGCTCAATCACCGGCGGGTGCCCGGGGCCTACCTCGAGTAACTCGCGTTCCGGCATGCTTTATGACCTGCGTCCTTCCCGATCTCGCCTACCTCGAGCGGAAGTACGCCGGCGAGCCCTTCGTCGTGATCGGGGTCCACAGCGCCAAGTTCGCGAACGAGGGGAACCGGCAGACCGTTCGCGCGGCCATCGGCCGGTACGAGATCGAGCATCCCGTCGTCGTGGACGAGGGGATGGCCCTCTGGAGCGAGTACACGGTCCGCTCGTGGCCGTCGCTCGTCCTCGTCGGAGCCGACGGGCGCATCGTCGGCGCCGTGGCGGGAGAGGGAAATCGCGCCGTCCTGGACGAGGCGATCGGCACGGCGCTCCAGGAGGCGAAGGCGGCCGGCATCGCCGCGGCCGGTCCGCTCCGGTTCGCGCGCGAGCGGTCCGTCCGCGCCGCGAGCGGCCTCGCGTTTCCGGGCAAGGTGCTCGCCGACCCGGCGAGCGGACGGCTCTACGTGGCCGACACGAATCACAACCGGATCGTCGTCTCGTCGCTCCCCGACGAGAAGGGGCGAGCCCGGCTCGTTCGCACGATCGGCACGGGCCGCGTCGGCCGGGACGACGGCGGGCCGGCCGAGGCGTCGTTCCATCATCCCCAGGGCCTCGCGCTCATGAACGAGACGCTCCTCGTCGCCGACACCGAGAATCACATGATCCGCGCGATCGACACGGAGACGTGGGCGGTCGTCACGGTGGCCGGCACCGGCGAGCAGTCCTACGACCGGGCGGGCGGAAAGCGGGGGACGGCGCAGGGACTCAATTCGCCATGGGATCTCGCGGTGGAGGGGAGCACGTGCTACATCGCCATGGCGGGCACGCACCAGATCTGGCGCCTCGATCTTCCGATGGGGCTCTGCCGCGCCTGGGTCGGATCGGGACGCGAGAACATCGTGGACGGCCCGGTCGAGTCCGCCGCGCTGGCGCAGCCGTCGGGCCTCGCGCTGGACGGAAACCACCTCTACTTCGCCGACAGCGAGGTGAGCGCGGTGCGCCGCGTCGATCTCGCCGCCGAGCGGGTGGAGACGATGGTCGGGCGCGGGCTCTTCGATTTCGGCGACGTGGACGGCGACGCGAAGCGGACGAGGCTCCAGCACCCGCTCGGCGTGGCCGCGTGGGACGGACGGATCCTCGTCGCCGACACGTATAATCACAAGATCAAGGAACTCGATCCGGGCCCGAAATCGATCCGGACGCTCCTCGGCGACGGATCGCCGGGGACCGAGCGATCGGGCGCGCCGGCCTTCTTCGAGCCGGGGGGACTCCACGCCGCCGCGGGCGTGCTCTACGTGGCGGACACGAACAACCATCGCGTCGTCCGCGTCGCGCTCCCGGGGCTCGCGTGGTCGGAGGTGACGATCGAAGGGCTGGAGGCGCCCGCGCCGGAGGCACCGGACGACGGCGCCGCCGCCGGCTCCGGCACGATCGCCGCGGGTCCCGCGACGCTTCGCGCCGGCGCCTCCACCGCGTGGCGCGTCGAGGTCTCGCTCCCCGACGGGGCGCACCCGAGCGACGAGGCGCCCGCGAGCCTGCGCGTCAGCCGCGCCGGGGAAGTGCTCCTCCAGCGGACGCTCCTCGGGGCCACGTGGCCGCTCGCCTTCGATCTCCCCGCGCAGCCGCGCGGCGACGCCGATCTCCACGTTCAGGTCTCCTTCGCCTATTGTCACGAGGGGCAGGGTGTCTGCGTTCCCGCGAGCCCGTCCTGGACGATCCCGGTGCGCTTCGAGGTGCAGGGCGATGCCGCCGCCACCTTGACCGCCGACGTGGCCTGAGCCCGGGCCCCCGACACCCATGGAATCGCTCCTCTCCGCGCTCGGCGTCAGCCTTCAGCTCCTGATGATCCCGGTGCTCGTCCTGGGCAACGCCTTCTTCGTCGCGGCCGAGTTCTCGTTGGTCACCGTGCGGCGCACCCGCCTGGAGGAGCTCTCGGCGAAGAAGGTGCCGGGCGTCGCGTACGCCGAAGAGGCCACGCGCCGGATCGACGACACGATCGCCGCCACCCAGCTCGGCATCACCATGACGAGCCTGGCTCTCGGGTGGGTCGGCGAGCCGGCGCTCGCCCATCTCTTCGAGCCGTGGTTCGCCTTCCTCCCCGAGGAGTGGGAGCCCTTCGCCGCCCATGGCGCGGCCACCGCGGTGGCATTCGCCCTGATCACGTTCCTCCACGTCGTGGTCGGCGAACTCGCGCCCAAGACGATCGCGCTCCGCATTCCCGACGTCGTGGCGCTCCGCGTCGCGGCGCCCCTCCTCGCGTTCGAGCGGATCTTCCGGCCCTTCATCGGCACCATGAACCGGGCGGGGAACGGCCTGGTGCGGCTCCTCGGGTTCCGCCCGGCATCGCACGCCGCGCACCTTCACTCCGTGCAGGAGCTCCAGCTCCTGGTGGAGGACGTGAGCGAGGCGGGGAAGATGTCGGCGGATCAGGCCCAGCTCCTCCAGAACGCGTTTCGCCTCCCCGAGAAGAAGGTTCGCGACGCGATGGTGCCGCTCGCCGCCGCGACGATGCTCGAGTACCGGATGAAACCGCAGCAGATCCTCGACGCGCTCCAGGACAGCGTCCATACGCGCTTCCCGGTCTACGACGGGGAGCGGACGCGGGTGGTGGGGGTCGTGAACGCGAAGGACCTCTTCGCGATCTACGCGACGGGCGGGCTGGTGAATCTCGAGGACGCGATGTACGAGGTGACCTGGGCGCCCTCCGACCGCTCGACCGCCGACCAGCTGAAGGAGTTCCGCCGCGTCCGGCGGCAGATGGGCGTCGTCATCGACGAAGCGGGCGAGGCGATCGGGATCATCACGCTCGAGGACATCGTCGAGGAGCTGGTGGGGGACATCGAGGACGAGCACGACCCCGGCGGCGCGGGCGCGGGGGGCCCGCTGCCGATCGCGTCGGCCTTCGCTCGCCAAATTCAGAGCAGATCGCAGTGTC
>DATIQI010000174.1:0-6992 GCA_035470985.1 Acidobacteriota bacterium | reverse complement strand
CATGACAGGAGTTTACAACCCAAAGGCCTTCATCCTCCACGCGGCGTCGCTCGGTCAGGGTTTCCCCCATTGCCGAAGCCTCTCGACTGCTGCCTCCCGTAGGAGTCTGGGCCGTATCTCAGTCCCAGTGTGGCCGGTCATCCTCTCAGATCGGCTACCCATCGTAGCCTTGGTGGGCCGTTACCCCGCCAACTAGCTAATGGGACGCAGGACCATCTTCGAGTGGTAGCTTGTAAACAGAGGCCACCTTTGACTGCAGAGCCATGCGACTCCGCAGTGTCATGCGGTATTAGCACCCCGTTAGGAGTGTTATCCCCCTCTCGAAGGCAGGTTCCCTACGCGTTACTCACCCGTTCGCCACTTTACTCGGGTATTGCTACCCTTTCGCGTTCGACTTGCATGCCTAATCCACGCCGCCAACGTTCGTTCTGAGCCAGGATCAAACTCTCCGTGGTTTTTTAAATCACACCAAAACGAGGCCCTGTGGACCTCGCCGTTTGACAAGAGATCTTCTCGACCCGAAGGCCGAGATTGGATCCTCTAGGGCTCCACGTCACAAACGTGCGCTATTCGATTTTCAAAGAGCTGACGCGCGACTTGCGCGAGTTGCCCCGGAAAGGGGCGAACCGCGAAGTTACCGCTCTGAGACGCAGCGTGTCAATGAAGTATTTTGCTGCGAGACAGGGGGCCGTCCGCCTTGGAAGCGACGGCCAGACCTTGCGGCAACTGGTAGGACTGCGGTTGAGGCTTCCCACCGGTCGCAAGGAGTAAGATAGGCGCCTCGGAGCGAATTGTCAACCCTTCCAACTGACAATTTTTCAATAAGTTACGATTTTGTTCAAAAATGGATCGCCGGCCGGGCGCCGTGGTTGGACCAAACCCTGCTTCGGGGCGGCGAAGGCGTGCGTTTCGCGGCCCCGGGGACGCTATTCCGCAGGCCGGGCGCCCGGGGTCCCCACGACCTTCGCGTACTTCCGCCCCACCTTGAAGACCAGGGCGGCCCCGTCGCCCGCCTCCAGGGTCAATTCGGCGGCCGGATCGCTAACGCGCGCTCCATTCACGTGTACCGCGCCCTGCTTGAAGAGCGCGCCCGCGGCGCTTCCGGTGTACTGATCGGGAAAGGCGCGCATCATCAGGGACCGGGCGCGGAATCTGCCCGGCGCGACCAGGGCGACGGGCATTTCGCTCGGTGCCTCACGGTGTGAAAATTGCTTCTCGAATTCATCGCGCGCGCGATCGGCGGCGTCGGCGCCGTGATACATGCGGACCAGCCGGTGCGCGAGCGACTTCTTCCAGGTCATCGGATTCACGCCGGGCGCGTCGAGCTCGCGCGCGGCGGCGTCGCACTCGCCGGGCGTCGCGTCCGTCGCGAGGCGGAAGTACCGAACGATGAGGCGGTCGGGGATGCTCATCGTCTTGCCGAAGATCTCGCTCGGGGGCTCGGCGACGCCGATGTAATTGCCGAGGCTCTTGCTCATGCGGCGCACGCCGTCCAGGCCTTCGAGGACGGGGAGCGTGAGGATCACCTGCGGTTCCTGGCCGTACGCGACCTGGATGTCGCGGCCGGCGAGGAGATTGAATTTCTGCTCGGTGGCGCCGATTTCGACGTCGGAGCGGATCACGACCGAATCGTAGGCCTGCATCAGGGGGTAGAGGAATTCATGGACGCTGATCGGCTCGCCGGCGCGGTAGCGCTTCTCGAAATCGTCACGTTCCAGCATGCGCGCGACGGTGAATTGCGCGGCCAGGTGGAGGATCTCGGTGAACTTCATCGTCGAGAACCACTCGCCGTTCCAGCGGACCTCGGTCTTGTCGCGATCCACGACCTTGAAGAACTGGGCGAGGTAGGTCTCGGCGTTCGCGCGGACCTCCTCCTCCGTGAGGCGCGGCCGCGTGGCGGAGCGGCCGCTGGGATCGCCCACGAGGGCCGTGTAGCTGCCGACGATGAGGACGACCTGGTGCCCCAGATCCTGGAAGGCGCGAAGCTTGCGCAGGCCGATGGTGTGGCCGAGGTGGATGTCGGGCGCCGTCGGATCGAATCCCTGCTTCACGCGAAGCGGCGTGCGGGTCGCGATCGATCGCTCCAGCTTGCGGAGAAACTCCGCCTCGGGGAGGATCTCTTCCGTGCCGGCGCGGATCGCCTGGAGCTGGCGCGCGACTTCGGCGCGCAGGGCGGCGTCCTGCTTCGAATCGCTCATCGGGCGGGAACTCTAGCAGGTCGGCCGCGCAGCGCCAATTGCCGCTTGACCCCCCCGCACCCCTTACCTAGCGTAGGCTCCGAGCCGTCGGGCCGTGCGAGCGATCGCCGGCCCCCATCCCGAACCGAGGACTTCGCGTGAGCGCACGCTGGCAGCGGTCTCTTCAGATCACCTTCGCGGTCCTGATCGTCCTTCTCTGCGGCACGGTCGGCGTGGGCGTCGGCGTGGCCAACTGGCTGCAGAAGGATCTTCCGTCTCCGGCGGGGCTCCAGACCATCGCGCCGCCGGTGAAGACGATGGTGTACGACGTGAACGGCCGCCTGGTGCACGAGTTCTACAAGGAGAACCGGAGCCTCATCCCGCTCCGGCAGATCCCCAAGTCGATGGTGGACGCGATCCTCTCCATCGAGGACCGGCGCTTCTACAGCCACTGGGGCATCGACCCGGTGCGCGTGCTCGGCGCGCTGGTGAACGACATCGCGGCGGGACGGATCGAGCAGGGCGGGAGCACGATCACGCAGCAGCTGGCCCGAAACCTGTTCCTCACGCACGAGCGGACGATCACGCGAAAGATCAAGGAGGCCGTGCTCGCGATCCGCATCGAGCAGACGTACACGAAGGACGAGATTCTCGAGATGTACCTGAACCAGATCTATTTCGGCGAGGGCGCCTACGGCCTCGACGCCGCGTCGAAGGTCTTCTTCGGGAAGCCGGTCGGCGACCTGACGCTTCCGGAGGCGGCGCTCCTCGCGGGATTGCCGCGGAACCCGCGCGACTACTCGCCGCGGCGCGACCCCGAGCGGGCGCTGAAGCGCCGCAATCTCGTACTCGCGTCGATGCTGGAGAACAAGCGGATCTCGCGCGCGCAGTACGAAACCGCCAGCGAGACGCCGCTGGGGGTCACGAAGACGCGCTACGACTCGCGGCAGGCCCCCTACTTCATGGAGATGGTTCGCATGTACCTGGACGAGCGGTACGGCTCGAACCAGCTCTACGAGGGCGGCATGCGCGTCTACACGACGATCGACATCGACCTCCAGCACGCGACCGAGGAGTCGCTGGAGAAGCGGCTCACCGCGCTGGAGGCGCGCAACCAGTACAAGAAGACGCGGGCCACCCTACTGGCCGAAGCGGCCAAGTCCGGCGTGAAGGAGCGCCCCCAGACCGAATACCTCCAGGGGGCGGCGCTCGTCCTCGATCCGAAGAACGGCCACATCCGCGCGCTCGTCGGCGGCCGCGACTTCAACGAATCGAACTTCAACCGCGCGGTGCAGGCGTCGCGGCAGCCGGGTTCGGCCTTCAAGCCGTTCATCTACGCGGCCGCCATCGACAACGGCTACACCCCGACGGAGATGATCCTCGACACGCCGGTCTCCTTCCGGGCCGGGAACGGCATGGAGTGGGCGCCGCAGAACTACGACCACAAGTTCCGCGGTCCGGTGACGCTCCGCCAGGCCCTCGCGAAATCGCTGAACGTGCCGGCGGCCAAGCTGCTCCAGAAGCTCGGAACGCCGATCGTCGGTTCCTACGCGCGCCGCATGGGGATCCGGAGCCGCATCGTGCAGGACCTCTCGCTGGCGCTCGGCACGTCCGAGGTGAACTTGCTCGAGCTGACGTCCGCGTACGGGGTCTTCGCGAACCAGGGCGTGCGGGTGACGCCGATCTACGTGCTGAAGGTCGAGGACAAGAACGGGAAGGTCCTCGAACAGTCGCGCGTGACCTCGGAGGAGGCGCTCAGCCCGGAAACGGCGCTGACGCTGACGAACATGCTCGAGAGCGTGATGGAGAACGGCACCGCGGCGGCGGCCGGCGCGCTCGGCCTCACCGTGCCGGCCGCGGGCAAGACCGGAACGACCGACGACTATACCGACGCCTGGTTCATCGGCTACACGCCCGACGTGGTCGCGGGCGTCTGGGTCGGCTTCGACAAGAAGCGGAAGATCGGACCGGCGATGACCGGCGCCGCGGCGGCGCTTCCGATCTGGGTGGACGTGGTGGAAGCCGCCTCGAAGGGCAAGCCGCCCGCCGAGTTCCCCGTGCCGAGCGGCGTGGTCACGCGGCAGATCTGCGCGCAGACGGGGCTCCTGGCGAATCCCTCGTGCCTCGAGACCGAGATCGAGCTCTTCCGGGACGGGAGCGAGCCGACCGGATTCTGCAACGTGCACACCGGGACGGAGCGTCCCGCTCCCGATCCGGGCGAGTTCCAGCGCCACGACAGCGAGGCGCAGCCGGAGGAGCGGATCCGCCTCTAGCGGGACGCCGGGCCGGGCCCCGGGCGCTACCGCGCGCGGCGGGCGCCGCGGCTTCCCGAGAGCCTCCGCCGCATGATCGGGCGCGTCGGCGAGCGCCGCGCGATCTCCTCGAACGCCGCCTTCTCGAACGCGCCCACGCTACCCGTCCAGGCGAAGGCGTCGGCGATCGTCCCCTGCCCCCGCTTCGGAGCGATCGGATACCCCTCCAGGAGCGTCGCGCCGCGCGACGCCGCGTGGGCCGCCGCCGCCTGGAGGAGCGCCACCGTGACGCCCTTCCGGCGCCACTCGCGGGCGACGAAGAAGCAGGGGACCGACCAGACGGGCGCGTCGTCCACCGGCGCGAGGACGCGCGAACGGGCGAGCCCCGGAAAGCGCTCCCGCGGCTCCACCGCGCACCACCCGACCGGGATGCCGCCGTCGTAGGCGATCAGGCCCGGCACCTCGCCGCGCTTCACGCTCGTCCGGAGCGACCGGCGGTTCCCCTCGCCCTTTCCCCGCTCGAACTCGGAGCGCGGCTTCTTCCAGAACATGCACCAGCATCCCGCGCACGCCCCGCGCGGCCCGAAGAGCCTCTCGAGGTCGTCCCACCGCTCCGGTGTGACGGGCCGGATGTCGTATCGCTTCCGGCTCATCGCCTCTCCCCCTTCGGGGCCGCGTCCTTCCCCGCCGGCTCTCCGCCTGCGGGATCCGAAATCTCCTCGATCAGGAGCGGCCCCGGATCGGGCGGCCGGTCGGCGACGGTGAGGGCGCGCGCGACCGCGGCCGCGGCGCCCGCTCCGTCGTCGGCCAGGCGCGTCGCGACCCGGGCGGCCGGCTCGCCCGCGCGCAGCGGCGCTCCGACCGGGCGAAGGATGCGGATGCCGACGGCGGGGTCGACCGAGTCTTCCTTCCGGGCGCGGCCGCCCCCCATCCGGACGAGGAGCTCGCCGAGCGCCCGAGCGTCCCACGCCGCGACGAAACCGTCGCGCGGCGCGGGCACCGGCGTCTCGACCGGCGCGCGCGGAAGGACCGAGGCGTCGGTCACCGCGCGAGGATCCCCTCCCTGGGCCTCCACCATCGCCTCGGCCCTCGCCACGGCCGCGCCGGAGCGGAGGGCCTCGTCGAGACGGCGCTCCGCGTCGGCCGCGTCGCGCGCGATCCCGCACCGGACGAGCATCGAGGCGCCCAGCGCGCGCGTCAGCGCCGCCACGTCGGAGGGACCGTCGCCGCGCAGGACCGCGAACGCCTCGGCCGTCTCGTTCGCGTTTCCGATCGCTTCCCCGAGGGGCGCGTCCATCCGCGTGAGCCAGGCGCCCGCGTTCACGCCCAGGAGCCGCGCCACGGCGACCAGCTCCCCGGCCAGCGCCCGCGCCTCCTCCGGGGCGCGCAGGAACGCGCCCTCCCCGGTCTTCACGTCGAAGACGAGCGCCTTCGTGCCCGAAGCGACCTTCTTGCTGAGGACGCTGGCGACGATGAGGGGCGCCGACTCCACCGTCGCGGTGACGTCGCGGAGCGCGTAGAGGGCGGCGTCCGCGGGCGCGAGGTCGCGCGACGCCCCGGCCATGACGACACCGATCCGGCGAAGCTGCGCGGCGAACGCGTCGGGCTCGATCCGGGTCCGGAATCCGGGGATCGCCTCCAGTTTGTCGAGCGTGCCTCCGGTGTGGCCGAGTCCGCGTCCCGCGATCATCGGGACCGCGGCGCCGCACGCGGCCACCCAGGGCGCGAGCGCGAGGGAGACCTTGTCGCCGACGCCCCCGGTCGAGTGCTTGTCCACGGTCGGCCGGTCGAGCGACGACCAGTCGAGGACGCGCCCCGAGCGGAGCATCGCCTGCGTCAGCTCCATCGTCTCCCCGCGCGTCATCCCGCGCCAGACGATGGCCATGAGGAGCGCGGCCGACTGGTAGTCGGGGACCGACCCGCCGGCCACGCCGTGGATCCAGGCGCCGATCTCCGCGGCGCCGAGCGCGCCGCCGTCCCGCTTCGCGCGGATGATCTCGCGCATGGAGGGGGGCGTTCCGGCGCCCGACCGGCCGCTCATCGGGCGCCCTCGGCGGCCCGCCCCGGCGCGGGTTCCCGGACGCGATCCAGGGTCCCGAGAATCGCCGCGGTCGCGCTCGTTCCGATCCGGTCGGCGCCGGCCCCGAGGAGCGCGAGCGCCTGGTCGCGGGCGCGGATCCCGCCCGACGCCTTCACGCCGAGCGTGCCGGCGAGCGCGCGGAGCGCGCGAATCCCGGCGACGGTCGCGCCGCCCGGCCCCGTTCCCGTCGCGTTCTTCACGAAGTCGCCGCCGCCGGCGGCGATCGCATCCACCGCGCGCCGCAACTCTTCGGCGTCGAGCGCGTCCTGTTCCACGATCCACTTCGTGAGGAGCCCGGGGCACGCCGCCCGCACGGCCCGCGCCTCCGCCTCCACCACCTCCCACGCGCCCGCGCGGATCGCGCCCAGGTTCGCGACGAGGTCGAGCTCGGACGCGCCGTCGCGGGCCGCGGCCGCCGCTTCGAGCGCCTTCGCCTCGGGCGCCGCGCCGCCCGACGGGAACGCGATCGCCGCCGCCACGGCC
>DATIQI010000173.1:0-2496 GCA_035470985.1 Acidobacteriota bacterium | reverse complement strand
ATCGGCAGGATCCGCATCGCGGCCAGCCCGGCGAGGACCAGCACCAGCGACAGGACCGTGGCGGTGATCGGCCGGTCGATGAAGACGCGCGAGATCATCAGTTGCCGGCCCTCCGCGTCGCGGGCGCGTGGCACAGCGACGTCCTCGCGGACGCCGTGGACGAGTTCCGCGACGCGTGCCGGCGCGTTCTCCTCGGTCCGCTTCGGGTCCCCTTGGTCTCGAATCGGACCGGCCGCGTCGTCGGCGCCGCGGACGATCTCTGCGAACTCCTGGCGAGCCAGTTCACCCACCCGGTGGAGTGGTCCCGGACCATGCAATCGCTCGCCGAGTTCGGCGCCGGCGATTTCGTCACCGTGGGGCCGGGCCGCGTGCTGCAGGGATTGATCCGCTTGAACCTCGGAGACGGCGTGCGAATTCGCGGCACCGACACCCCCGAGGAACTCGACCGAACGGCGGAGGCGCTCTCGCGATGATGTCGGAACGGCGTGGCAATCTGATCCTGGGATCGAACGTGGTCGAACTCCTGCTCCCCCACCGGCGCCCCTTCCTGATGGTCGACTTCATCCGAGCGTTCCATCCCGGCCCTCCCCCGGCGCTCGAGGCGGGCCGGCACCTGACCGCGAACGATCCGATCTTCGGCGGCCACTTCCCGGGCCTCCACATCTGGCCGGGCGCTCTGACCATCGAGGGACTCGGACAGACCGGCGTCCTGCTCCTCGCCATCTTGGAGATCCGCCGCGCGGCGGAGGCGCAGGGAAGCGACCCCGACACCGCGCTCGACGAGCTCCGGAATCTCGAAGCCGGCTTCACGCTCCAGCCCGGGTACGACCCGGACCGCGCTCGGCATCTGACTCGGGCGATTCGCGCCGCCTCGTCGCGGATCGCGGTCGGGACGTCGGTGCAGATGAAGTTCCAGCGCCCGGTCTTCGCGGGCCAGCGCCTCGACTACCGGGTGACCCTCTCCGGGCTCCACGGCTCCGGGATGCGCTTCGACGCGGAGGCGAGCGTGGAAGGATCCGTCGTGGCCTCGGGCATCATGATGGGCGCGGCGGTCGCGCGCCCCGCTTCGGCCGGGGACGAGGGATCGGGATGAGACGCGGGGTCGTCGCGGGAGCCGTCGCGGCGATTCTGGCCGGCTGCGCCTCCAACCCGGCGTGGCGGATGTCCGACCCGGGCGGACATCTCGAGATCGAAGCGCGGGAGCGATCGGGGCGAACCTGCGTCGAAGTCGGGGGCAGGCCCGAGGGATGTTTCGACGCGGTCTCGCTCGACGGTCTCGCGTTCAGCGGGGACGGCCGGCACGCGGCCTACCCCGCGCGCATCGGCCGGCGATGGGTCGTGGTGCGCGACGGAACGCCCGGCGTCCCCTGCGACGGCATCGGCGCGATCGCGCTCAATCGTGACGGCGGCCGGATCGCGTACGCCGCGTTCGACGGCGCGGCCTGGCGCGTCGTCGTGGACGGGCGCGCCGGCGCCCCGTACGACTCGCTCCTCGCGGGGAGCCTCCGCTGGAGCCCCGACGGAGGACGAATCGCGTACGCCGCGGAGCGGGCGGGCCGAATGCGCGTCGTGGTGGACTCGGTCGAGAGCGGAGACTTCGATGCGGTCGGCCCCGTCCGATTCAGTCCCGACGGCGCGAGGTTCGCGTTCGCCGGGTGGTCCGCCCGGGGGGCGGCGCTCGTCGTGGACGGCCGCGAGAGCCCGCCGCACGAAGCGATTTCCGAGATCGCGTGGGCCGCGGACGGCCGCGGACTCGCGTACGCCGCGCGAAACGGCGCCGCGTGGCGGGTGTTCGTGAACGGAATCCCCGAGGGACCCTACGACTCGGTGCGCGACCTCGCCTTCCTGCCGCCGGGAGACGGCGCCGTCGGCTACATCGCGGAATCGAAGGACGGCGCGCGCGTCGTCGCCGGAGGGAACCCGGGCCCGCGATACGACTCCATTCAGGGGCTGGTGATCGGCGAGCGGTCGAACCGGTGGGGCTACATCGCCCGGGACGGGTCGCGCGCCGACATCGTTCTCGACGGCGTGCGTCTCGCGTCGGAGCCGTGGGCCGGCAACCTGGCCCTCGGCCCGGACGGACGCCGCTTCGCGTACGTCGCGGAGCGGGGCGCGGACGTCTTCGTCGTGGACGATCGGGGCGCGCACCCCTTCGATCTCCTGATCGAGGGAAGCCTCCTCTTCCTCGAGGACGGCCGTGCCTGGGCCGGCGTCGCGGGCGACCGGCGCACGAAGCGCCTCTTCCTCGTCGTGGAGGGAATTCCCGAGCGCCGCGACTTCGACTGGACGGAGGTCGCCCGCCTCACCCGATGGTCCGGCCCTGGGGGTAGCGGCACGGCGCGCGGAGGCGACGCCTTGAGGTCCTGGGTCGCCGGCGCGGCGGAGGCCTGGCGGCGGGGTCACGCGAGTGCGCGCGGAACGCCGAGCGGAGTTCGGTGATGCCGGGAGAATTGGTGCGCCGCCTAGGAATCGAACCTAGAACCTACTGATTAAGAG
>DATIQI010000172.1:0-6451 GCA_035470985.1 Acidobacteriota bacterium | reverse complement strand
GTCCACCCGCGGATCGCGACGCTGGCCGCGATCGATCCGCTGCGGGACGACGAAGGACCCGAGAACGAGAAGGGCCCCGGCATCGTCTGACGCCGGGGCCTCTCGATTCGACTTCCGACGCTCGGCCGGGCCGGAACTACTCCTTCGCGCTCCAGGGCGGGACGATTCCGTTCATCCGCGCGTACGCGATGAGCTGTCCCAGGTGCTCGTGGTTGTGCGCGGCGGTGAAGAAGAGGATTTCCCGGTTCGTGCTCTCGCCCAGGAACCACTTCGACTTCACCCCGAGATCGGCGTCCTTCATGCCGGCGGCGGCCGCCTTCACGTGCGCGAGCGACTTCTTCAGGTGCTCGACGATCTCTTCCTTCTTCGTCGTCGACTTCTCGAACGTCTTCGGATCGAAGCCGGCGGGCGGAGCCACGCCCATGAACGACGGGATCATGTAATTCCCGCCCGTCGAGTGCATGAGGACTTCGGCGACCGAGCGGACGCCCTCGGAGGGACGCCAGCCGTACTTGTCGGCGGGAATCGCCTCGGCGAGCTGGATCAGCTTGTCGCCGGCGTAGTCGAGGTTCCGGGCGAACTCGCCCTGCACGCCGGCGGCGGCGGCGGACGCGGCCGGAGCGCCATGGTCGTGGCCGGCGTGATCGTGACTCTGGGCGCGAGCCGTGACGGCGGCGAGACAGCCGGCGGCGGCGAGCATGACGACGAGGCGCTTCATGGACGTTCCCCCTGGTCTTAGGCTTCGAACCGTTCCGTGGACGATGCGGTGAAGGGGGAGAGTCTACCCGAGATCGCACCGGCCTGGCTACCGGGCCCCCGAGCCCCGTGCTAGACTTTCCGCACTTCGATCCGGTTCTCCGCCGCGAGCCGCGGAACGCGGAGACTTTCCCGCTCACATCCGAGGACTACGAACCATGGAAGGCCGCGTGACCGTTCGATCCGACTCCGGGCGCTTCGGGGCGGCGAGGCTTCTCGTCTCCGTATCCGTCTCCGCATCCGCCCTGGTCACCATCATCGCCGCGGCCTTTCTCGCCGCGGCCTTTCTCGCCGCCGCCCTTCCGTCCCCGGCGGCGGCGCAATCGAGACCGCACCCTTCGCTCGACGCCGCGCAGCTCCAACTGGCGATGCAGAAGCTTCGCGTGGTGGGGAGCGTCCTCTACGTCGCGGCCCATCCCGACGACGAGAACACGGCCCTCATCACCTACCTCTCGAAGGGGCGGCTCCTCCGCGTGGGCTACCTCTCGATGACGCGGGGAAGCGGGGGCCAGAACCTGATCGGATCGGAGACCGGCGAGGCGCTCGGCGTCATCCGGACGCAGGAACTCCTCGCGGCGCGCTCGGTGGACGGCGCGGAGCAGTTCTTCACGCGGGCCGTCGACTTCGGCTACTCGAAGACCGCCGACGAGACGATGGAGATCTGGGGACGCGAGAAGATCCTCTCCGACGTGGTCTGGGTGATCCGGAACTTCCGTCCCGACGTGATCGTCACGCGCTTTCCGATCGACGGGCGCGGCGGCCACGGCCACCACACGGCCTCGGCGGTTCTCGCGAAGGAGGCGTTCGCGGCCGCGGCCGACCCGAAGCGCTTTCCCGAGCAACTGAAGCGCGTGAAGCCGTGGCGCGCGAAGCGGATCCTCTGGAACGTCTTCCGGCTCGACCAGGCGCCGCGCGATCCCAGCCTGCCGCCGCTCATGACGATCGATCTCGGCCGCTACAGCCCGCTCCTCGGCGAGAGCTTCACGGAGATCTCGGGGCGGAGCCGGAGCATGCACAAGAGCCAGGGCTTCGGCGCCGCCGAGCGGCGCGGGCCGGTGCCGAACTGGTTCGAGTTCCTCGACGGAGACCCGGCCGTGCCCGGCGGCGACGACCTGCTCGACGGCGTGGCGACGGGCTGGTCGCGGCTCCCCGGCGGCGCCGCCGTCGACTCCATGCTCGCGGAGGCCGAGCGGGCCTTCGAGCCCGAGGCGCCGCACCGCATCCTCCCGATTCTGGCCCGCGCCCGCGCGGCCCTTCGGGGCTCGAGCGACGATCCCTGGGTCGCGGTGAAGCGGAGCGAGCTGGACGACGTGATGCGCTCCTGCGCGGGCCTCTGGCTCGAGGCGATCGCGGAGCGGCCGACCGCGGTTCCGGGCGGGACGATCGGCGTGAACGTCTCCGCGCTCAACCGGAGCGAGGCCGCGGTGACGCTTGCCGCGGTGGAGATGCCCTACGGCGCGCGTCTTCGCGCGGCCGCCGACAGCACGGCGACGCTCGCGAATCGTCCCCTCGCTCCGAACGCGCCGCTCGACGGCAAGGCGGCGGTGGCGCTCCCGGCCGCGTTCGACGTCACGCACCCCTTCTGGCTGCGCGGGAAGTCGAGCGAGGGGGCCAACGAAGTCGCCTCGCCCGAGTTCCTCCTTCGCGCCGAGAATCCTCCCGCCCTCACGGTGCGCTTCGAGGTCGAGATCGCGGGGGAGCGGATTCCGTACGAGGTGCCGGTCCTCTATCGCTGGACCGATCGCGTGCAGGGAGAGCGCTACCGGCCGCTCGAGGTCGCGCCGCCCGTGGCCATCCGCTTCGAGCGGTCGGTCGTCCTCTTCCCCGACGCGAGCCGCCGCGAAGTCCGCGTCGTGGTCGAATCGCCCGGCGGGCCGGTCTCGGGCTCCGTGCGGCTCGATCTGCCGCGCGGCTGGCGCGCCACGCCCCCCGAGACCACGGTGACCGTGGCGGGGGCCGACGCGCCGGCCACGCTCCGCTTCTGGGTCCGGCCCGGCGAAGAAGCGGGCGACGTCTCGCCCGAACGGGCGGGAACCTCGGAAGTCGTGACCGCGACGATGGCGGTGAACGGGGTCCGCCAGTCGCGGGGTCGCGTCGTGCTCGACTACGCGCACGTCCCGGTGACGACGCTCTTCCCCCGGGCCGAGGCGCGCCTCGTCCGCGCCCACGTGAAGACCGCGGGCGCGCGCGTCGGATACGTGATGGGCTCGGGCGACGACGTGCCGGCGGCCCTCGAGGAGATGGGCTACGACGTGACGCTCCTCTCCGACGAGGCGATCGAGTCCGCGCCGCTCTCCGGCTACGACGCGATTGTCGTCGGCATCCGCGCCTACAACACGCGGCCGCGCCTTCGCGCCATGCAGGAGCGCCTCTTCGCGTACGTGGAAGGGGGCGGCACGCTGGTGGTCCAGTACAACACGGTGGAGGAGTCGCTCCAAGACCGGCTCGGCCCCTACCCGTTCCAGCTCTCGCGCGACCGCGTGACGGTGGAGGGCTCGCCCGTCCGCTTCCCGGCGCCGGAGCATCCCCTCCTCGTCGCGCCGAACCGGATCACGGCGCCGGACTTCGAGGGGTGGGTCCAGGAGCGCGGCCTCTACTTCGCGAAGCCGTGGGACGCGCGTTACACGGCGCCCTTCTCCATGAACGATCCGGGCGAGGCGCCGATGGAGGGGAGCACGATCGTCGCGCGCCACGGGAAGGGGACCTACGTCTACACCGGGATCTCCTGGTTCCGCCAGCTCCCGGCGGGCGTCCCCGGTGCCTACCGGATCTTCGCGAACCTGGTCTCGGGAATCCGCGAATGACGGACGAAAAGCCCCCGTTCGGGGGCTCGTGGGGCGTGCTCTACGCCATCGTGCTCCTGAACCTGGCCGCCCTGATCGCCCTCTTCACCTGGTTCACGAAGGCCTTCGAGTGACCCCGCTCGACTGGCTCGTCCTGGGCGGCTCGCTCGTCGCGGTCGTCCTCTACGGCGTCTGGCGCGGACGCGTGAACCACGACCTGGGCGGCTACATCCTCGCCGACCGGACGATGCGCTGGCCGACGATCACGCTCTCGATCATGGCCACCCAGGCGAGCGCCATCACGTTCCTCTCGACGCCGGGGCAGGGCTTCGCCGACGGGATGCGCTTCGTGCAGTTCTACTTCGGCCTCCCGCTCGCCATGATCATCCTGGCCGCGACGGCGGTTCCGATCTACCACCGGCTCAAGGTCTTCACGGCCTACGAGTACCTGGAGCGACGCTTCGACGTGAAAACGCGCACGCTCGCCGCGTCCCTCTTCCTGATCCAGCGCGGCCTCGCGGCGGGGCTCACCATCTACGCGCCGTCGCTCATCCTCTCGGTCCTCCTCGGCTGGAACATCTACGTCACGAATCTCGTGACCGGCGCGCTCGTGGTGATCTACACGGCTTCGGGAGGATCGAAGGCCGTGAACCACACTCAGTTCCTCCAGATGATGATCATCTTCTTCGGCTTCGGCGTCGCGCTGGTCTACATCCTGAACTCGTTCCCCCCCGGGATCGGATTCCTAGACGCCGCGGTCGTGGCGGGAAAGATGGGGAAGCTGAACGCCGTGGACTTCTCCTTCGATCTCCAGAACCGCTACAACTTCTGGTCGGGCCTGATCGGCGGACTCTTCGTCGCGCTCTCCTACTTCGGCACCGACCAGTCCCAGGTGGGGCGCTATCTGACGGGACGCTCCATCGCCGAGAGCCGCGTCGGGCTCCTGGCGAACGGGATCGTGAAGATCCCGATGCAGTTCGCGATCCTCTTCCTCGGCGCGATGGTCTTCGTCTTCTACCTCTTCTCCTCGCCGCCCGTCTTCTTCAATCCGGTCGAGGTGGAGCGGGTCCGCGCCGGCGCGCATGGCGCCGAGTTCCGCGAGGTGGAGGCGCGCTACCAGGCGGCTTCCGACGAGCGGCTGGCGCGCGCGCGGGAGTACGTGGAGGCGCGGCGCGGCGGCGACGAGGGAGCGGCCTCCGCGGCCGAGCGCGCGCTCCTGGAAGCGGACGCGGGGTCGAAGGCGGTGCGCGAGGACGCGATCGCGGTCATCAAGAAGAGCGACCCGGCCGCCCAGACGAGCGACACGAACTACGTCTTCCTGAGCTTCGTGCTCCGGCACCTTCCCGCCGGCATCATCGGCCTGGTGCTCGCGGCGATCTTCGCGGCCTCCATGTCCTCCACCTCCGCCGAGCTGAACGCGCTCTCGTCCACCACGTCCGTGGACTACTACAAGCGCTTCGTCGAGCGGACCCCCGACGACGCCGATCCCGCCACGTCGCGGCGCGACGTCCTCGTCTCGAAGGCGGCGACGGTATTCTGGGGAGCCTTCGCCATCGGATTCGCCGAGTACGCGAGCCGGCTCGGCTCCCTGATCGAAGCGGTGAACATCCTGGGATCGCTCGTCTACGGGACGATCCTCGGGATCTTCCTCGTGGCCTTCTACCTGAAGCGGGTGGGCGGGACGGCGGTCTTCGCGGCGGCGCTCGTCTCGGAGGTCGCGGTGGTGGCGTGCTTCCTCTACACCGACATCTCGTTCCTCTGGTACAACGTCGTCGGCTGCCTCGGCGTGATCACCGTCTCGGTGGTTCTCTCGGCGGCCGGCCTCGACACGAAGAAGCCCGCGCCGGCGACGGCCTGACCGGGGAATCCCCGGCCCGGCCGCCGACCCGCGCGGGCGGCGCGATCCGAAGTCAGCGGATCAACTCTTCTTCGCCTTCCACTCCGAGAGCTTCGTCTCGATGGCGCGGAGGTCCGGTTTGTCCGGGTCCTCCTTGCCGACCTTCAGCGCGCGCTCGGCCGTCGTGATCGCGTCCTTCGACTGCCCCGCCTTCATCTTCATGTCGGCCAGCAGGCTCAGGTTGAAGTAGACCTCCTTGCGCGACACGGACAGCTCGGCCCACTTCATCGCCTCGTCGAGATTCACGTTCGCGTTGAAGCAGTACTGGGCGGAGCGGTACGGCGTCCGCCAGTCGTCGGCCTTCAGCTCGGCCATCGCGGCCTTGATGTTCGCCATCGCCTGATCGTGGACGGCGATCTCGATCGGGATGGCGACCCGGAGCTTCTCCCAGGCGAGGACCAGATCGCCCGACGACGGCGTCAGGTTCTCGAACGAGAAGCGCATCCACTCTTCGTTCGGGCCCTCGGTCGGCTTCACCGTGAAGCGGTGGGCGTCCTTCGCCTTGTCGTAGCTGAAGGAACCCCAAGCGCCCTTCTCGGTGCTGACGATCACGGTCCACTCGGTCTCGCCGGGGATCGTGTAGAGACTGTACTCGCCGGCCGGGACCTTCTTGCCGGCGATGGTCGCCTCGCCCGTCGTGACGAACGAGGTCGCCTCGTTGGCGCCGGTCCGCCAGACCTCGCCGTAGGGCACGAGGCCGCCCCAGATCTTCCGCCCCTTCACGCCGGGACGGCTGTAGGTCACGGTGAAATCGGAGAGGCCGATCGTCTGGGAGACGACCGCCTTGGGGCTGACGGCGGGGAGCTTCAAGTCGGCGCGGGCCGGAGCGGCCGCGAGCCCGGTCCCGACGGCCGCGATCAGGGCGGCGACGAGGGCCGTACGTACGTGCGATCGGATCATGCAACACTCCTCTGTTGGACGGGGTCGATTCGCCGCCGGGCCCTCGGGCCCGCGACGGATGCGGTCGCCGGGGCGTCTGCCGCGGCGGCCGAACGATTGTACCCGAATCGAAGGC
>DATIQI010000171.1:0-12564 GCA_035470985.1 Acidobacteriota bacterium | reverse complement strand
CGGCGGGCTGCGCGAGTTGACTCCGGGGTAACCCGGAGGCCGCCATGAGCGCGCGTCCCGCCGTGCCCGGTCGGGCGGGCCGACCGCTCCGCCCGGTCACCCACCGCGTCTATCTCTTCGGCGCCGCCGTGCTCCTCATGGTGGCGCTCGTCGGGCATTCGAACTACATCATCGGGAAACTGAACGAGGAGGCCCGGAGCCTCTGCACCGTGCTCGCGCGCTTCTTCGCGGTGGCGACGCTCGAGGCCCCGGGGAACCCGGTGCTCCAGCCGATCTATCGCAACGTCGTCCAGAGCATCAATTTTCCGATCGTGCTCACCGACCTGAGGGGAATTCCGCGCGCGTGGCGCCACGTCGGCATCCCGCCCGAGTCGGTCCCCGATTCCCTCATCGCGATCGCGGAGTCGACCGGCGTGGTGGCGCCGCCGCTTCGACGGCTCCAGGAAATCGTCGTCCGGCTCGACCGCCTGAACACGCCGATCGAGATCAAGCGGCTCGGCCGGACCGAGCTGCTCGGCTACGTCCACTACGGCGAGCCGCCGCTCGTCAGCCGGCTCCGCTGGGTGCCCTACCTCGAGTTCGCCGTGATCGCGGGACTCCTCCTCTTCGGCTGGGTCGGCTGGCGGAGCCTCCTCGCGGGGGAGCAGCGCTCCCTCTGGGCCGCTCTGGCGAAGGAGACGGCGCACCAGCTCGGCACGCCGCTCTCCTCGCTCCTCGGCTGGACGGGGCTCCTCCGCGAGCACGCCTCCTCGGGCACCGCGACGCCCGAGAAGCTGGAGGGGATCGTGACGGAGATGGAACGCGATCTCGACCGTCTGAACAAGATCGCCTCCCGGTTCGCCCAGGTCGGCTCGGCCCCCTCCCTCGAGCCGGGCGATCTCGCCTCCATCGTCTCGGGGACGGTCGCCTACTTCCGCCGCCGCCTGCCGCAGCTCGGCACGACCGTGACCATCGAGGAGTCGTACGAGGCGGTGCCGCGCGTGATGCTCCACCCCCAGCTGATGGAGTGGGTGGTGGAGAATCTCCTGAAGAACGCGCTCGACGCCTGCGACAAGGCGGCCGGGACGATCCGCGTGCGCGTGTCGTGGCGCCGCGAGGAGCGCCAGGCCGCGCTCACGATCTCCGACAACGGGCGCGGCATGACCGCCGAGGAGCGGCGCCACGCCTTCGACACGGGATTCACGACGAAGCGCCGCGGGTGGGGTCTCGGCCTCTCGCTTGCGAGGCGCGTGGTGCACGAGTACCATTTCGGGGAGATCGCCATCGCCGAGACCGCTCCCGGCGCCGGCACCACGGTCGTGGTGACGCTCCCGCTCCCGCAGGCTTCCCCGAACGAGACGAACGCCTGATCCCATGGCGCCGAACGAACGCAAGGTCCTCTGGGCCGACGACGAGATCGAGCTCCTCCGCGCCCACATCCTCTTCCTCGAGGAGAAGGGGTACCGCGTCACGCCCGTTTCGAACGGCGACGACGCCGTGGCCTGCGCGGCGCGGGAGAAGTTCGACGCGGTCCTCCTCGACGAGTCGATGCCGGGCCGCGGCGGGCTCGAGACGCTGGAGGCGATCAAGGAGCGCGATCCCTCCATCCCGGTCCTTCTCGTGACGAAGAACGAGGCCGAGGCCCTCATGGACGAGGCCATCGGCCGGCGGATCAGCGACTACCTCCTGAAGCCCGTGCGGCCGAACCAGGTCTTCCTGGCCCTGAAGCGGCTCCTCGACGCCGACCGGCTCCAGGAGTCGCGCATCGCGCGCGACTACGTGGCGGAGCTGGCGCGGATGCGCGCCGAGTCGGGCGCCACGCCCGACTGGCGCCGCTGGATCGAGATCCAGGGCCGGAGCGCGCAGTGGGACCTGGAGCTCGACGTCGCGGGCGATCCCGGACTCCAGCAGGCCCAGGCCGATCAGCGCCGCGAGCTGAACGTGGAGTTCTGCCAGTACGTGGAGGCGACGTACGAATCGTGGGTCCGGCCCGAGGCCGCCGACCGCCCGCCGCTCTCCGTGGACGTGATCGAGCGCTGGGTGGCGCCGCACCTCCGCGAAGGGAAGCGCGTCACCTTCATCGTCATCGACTGCATGCGACTCGATCACTGGCTCACCGTGGAGCCTCTGCTCCGCCCCTACTTCGACATCGCGCTCGACCACCAGATCTCGATCCTCCCGACCGCGACGCCCTACTCGCGAAACGCGATCTTCGCGGGTCTCTTCCCGGACGAGATCCAGGCGAAATTCCCGGAGTACTGGCAGGAGGTCTCCGGGAACGAGCGGAGCAAGAACCGCTTCGAGCGCCAGCTGCTGGAGCGGCAGCTGGAGCGGCTCGGCGTCTCCGTCGCGCCGGGATTGAAGTATCTGAAGGTGTCGAACGCGGACGAGGCGAGCCACGTCCGGCGGAACGTCGTCACGTTCCAGAACATCCCGCTGGTGGCGATGGTCTTCAACTTCCTCGACATGCTGACGCACGGGCGCTCCGAGTCGGATCTGCTGAAGGAGCTGGCCCCCGACGAATCGGCCTTCCGCTCGGTGATGCGCTCCTGGTTCGCCCACTCGGCGCTCTTCGACGCGCTGAAGTGGCTAGCGAAGCAGGACAGCGTCGTGGTGGTGACGACCGACCACGGCGCCGTGCTGAGCCGCCGCTCGGCCCTGGTCTACGGGAATCGCGAGACCTCCACGAACCTTCGCTTCAAGTTCGGGACCAACCTAGGCTGCGACGCGCGCCAGGCGATGCACGTGAAGGACCCGACGCGGCTCCGCCTCCCGGCCGACTCCCTGAACAAGCACTACATCGTGGCGAAGGAGGACTTCTACTTCATCTATCCGACCAAGTTCCACGAGTACGAGAGCCGCTACCGGGGGTCCTTCCAGCACGGCGGGATCTCCCTCGACGAAATGATCCTCCCCGTCGCCACCCTCACGCCCCGCGGCTGACGCCATGCCGGTCGAGATCCGCTCCCTCCTTCGCACCGAGGCGGAGACGCGCGCGCTGGGGCGCTACCTCGGGACGATCCTCCGCTCCGGCGACTGGGTCGCGCTCCGCGGCGAGCTGGGCGCGGGGAAGACGACGCTCGTCGCGGGCATCGTGGAGGGGATCCACCCCGGCGCGCGGGGCCGGAGCCCGACGTACGTCCTGGTCGAGGTCTACGGCGAAGGGCCGCGGATCGTCCACGCCGATCTCTATCGGCTGGGGACGCCGGAGGAGTACGAGACGCTGGCGCTCGACGATCTCGCCGCGGGCGACGCGGTGGTCCTGATCGAGTGGGCCGACCGGGCGGAGGATCGACTCCCGGACGAGCGGCTCGACGTGTCGCTGCGCTACCTTCCGAGCGAGTACGGCCCGGGGAGGGAGATCCGGCTGACCCCGCGCGGCGATCGTTGGGACGACGCGGCGCGCGAGGGCCTCCTCGACCGCGAACGGTGGCAGGATGCGCTCCATCCTGGGAATTGACACCGCGAGCCCACGAGGCTCGGTGGCCCTCCTCGTGGACGGAACGATCCGGGGGCGCGCGGACCTCCTGCCGGGAGGGCACTCGAGCGCGCTGGCCGCGGCGGCCGAAGCGCTCGTACGCGAGGCCGGGCTCTCGCTGCGCGATCTCTCCGGGATCGCGGTCTCGCGCGGGCCCGGTTCCTTCACCGGACTCCGGATCGGGCTCGCCTGGGCGAAGGGCGTCGCGTTCGCGTCGGGCGTTCCCCTGGTGCTCGTCTCCGCCCACGAGGCGGCCGCGCGGGCGGGCGGCGCGACCGGCCGCGGGCGCGCCGACGCCGACGCCGCGCGCGCGCGGATCACGGTGACGCCGGGGGAGCGGAAGGAAGTGCAGATCGCGCTCTGGGCGCCGCCCGGCCCCGAGGAGTCGCGCGGCGCGCGGCCGGAGCCGATCGCCGAGCCGGTCTCGGTGCCGGAGGCGGACGCCGCCGATGCCATTCGCAACCTGGCCGGGACGCGGCCCTACCTGGCGCTTCCCGCCCACGACGTCATTCGCGCGCTCCTCGAGGAGGAGGACGTTCCCTGCGCGGCGCCCGCGGCGCTCGCGGCGGCCGTCGCCGAAGTCGGGAGCGCGCTCCTCCTCGCCGGCGCCGCGGACGATCTCGCGTCGGCGGCGCCCGAGTACGGGCGCGCGCCGAACGCCCGGAAGCCCGCGCCGTGACGCGCGACGCGGGGCCTCCTCCCGCGCCCCTTCCCGCGCCGGAGTCCGAATCGCTCCGGATCGTTCCGCTCTCGACCGCCCATCTCGACGAGATCGTCGCGATCGAGCGGCGCTGCTTCACCGATCCCTGGTCGCGGAATCTCTTCTGGAGCGAGATGGAGATCGGCGGCGGAACGTATCCGCGCGGCGCGGTGATCGACGGGGCCCTGGTCGGCTACCTCTTCGCCGTCCTGGTCGCCGACGAGGCGCACCTCGGCAACCTCGCGGTCGATCCGGGGTATCGCCGGAGAGGGGTCGCGCAGCGGCTCCTCGACGACCTCCTCGCGGCGGCGCTTCGGGCGGGGGCGCGGCGGATCACGCTGGAGGTCCGAGAGTCGAACATCGGAGCCCGCAAGTTCTACGAGCGCAACGGGTTCCTCGATGTCGCCATCCGGAAGAGTTACTATCGGAACCCCAAGGAGGATGCTATCGTCATGCTCCTCACGCTCCCTGGAGAACGGATCGCATGACCTGGCTTCGGAAGGCGAAGGAAGGACTGAAGGCGCAGCAGCGCCGGCGCGAGCTTCCCGACGGGCTCTGGTCCAAGTGCGAGGAGTGCGGCGAGATCCTCTACCACAAGGAGCTCGAGCGGAATCTCTGGACGTGCGGGAAGTGCCACTACCACTTCCGCATCTCGGCCCGCTCCTACGTGAAGATCCTCCTGGACGAGAACTCGTTCCAGGAGCGCTTCTCCGAGGTGGTCTCCACCGACCCGCTCCGCTTCCGCGACGCGCGGCGCTACGTGGACCGGGTGAAGAAGGCCCGCGAGACGACGGGGCTGACCGAGGCGGTTCTCTGCGGCGACGGGACGATCGAGGGACTCCCCCTGGTGGCCGCGATCATGGATTTCGACTTCCTCGGCGGGAGCCTCGCCTCCGCGGCGGGGGAGCGGATCGCGCGTTCCATCCTGCACGCCATCGAGACGCGCCGCCCTCTGGTGATCCTCTCCTCCTCCGGCGGCGCCCGCATGTTCGAGGGGATCCTCTCGCTCATGCAGATGGCGAAGACGAACGCGCTCCTCGCGCGGCTCTCGGACGCGGGCATCCCGTACATCTCGATCCTCACCCATCCGACCACCGGCGGCGTCACCGCCTCCTACGCGTCGGTGGGGGACGTCATCCTGGCCGAGCCGAAGGCCCTCATCGGCTTCGCCGGGCCGCGCGTCATCAAGCAGACGATCCACCAGGAGCTGCCGGAGGGCTTCCAGCGCTCGGAGTTCCTGCTCCAGAAGGGGATGGTGGACCGGATCGTCCACCGCGCGGAGCTCCGCCCGACGCTGGCGTGGCTCCTCCGCTTCTTCGCCGCCGCCGAGCGGCTGCCGCATCCTCCGCGCCGCCGGGCCGGCGAATCGCTGGAGCGCTTCCGCGCCGCTTCGGAGCCGATCCCCGAGCACGTCGGCCACGCGCCGAGGGCCACCCCCGCGCCGGTCGCCGCGGAGGCGCCGTCCGGGGTTCCCGACGCGAAACCCGTCGCCACGCCCGCCGGAGCGAATCCTTCCGAGGAATGACCACCACCGCCCGCGCCCCGCTCGCGCGACGGCTCGAATCCCTCTACCGTTTCGAGCGGAGCGGCATGCGGCTCGGGCTCGAGGGAATCGAACGGCTCCTCGCGCTCGGCGGGCGACCCGACCGGGCGTTTCCGAGCGTCCTCATCGCGGGGACGAACGGGAAGGGCTCGACCGCCGCGCACCTCGCGTCGATCCTCCGCGCCTACGGCCGCCGGGTCGGGCTCTACACGTCGCCCCATCTGGTCCGCTTCCACGAGCGGATCCGCGTGGACGGCGTCGAGATCTCCGACGAGGCGCTGGAGTCGCTCCTCGAGATCTGGTGGCCCCGCTTCGAGGCGGAGCACCCCTCCTTCTTCGAGGCGACGACGGCGCTCGGCTTCGACCACTTCGCCCGGTCCGCCATCGACATCGGGGTCGTGGAGGTCGGGCTCGGCGGCCGGCTCGACGCGACGAACGTCCTCACGCCCCGGATCAGCGTGATCACCACCATCGCGACCGACCACGCCGACATCCTCGGGCGCACCCTGGCGCGGATCGCGCGCGAGAAGGCGGGGATCGTGAAGGAGGGAGGCGCGCTCGTCCTCGGCGTTCGGCGCCAGACGCCGCGCGCCGAGATCCTCGCGATCGCCGCCGAGCGCCGGTCGCGCGTGGTCCGGCTCGGCGTGGACGCGCGCTACGCGGCGCGGAGCGTGGAGCCGGAAGGGACGGTCTTCCGGCTCTCCACGGCCACGTTTCGCGGCGTGCTCCGCACCCCCCTCCTCGGCGCGCACCAGGCCCGGAACGCCGCGCTCGCGGCGCTCGCCGCGGAGACGCTCCTGGCCGCCGAGGGCGCGCGGCCCGAAGCCGTCGCCGCCGCCATCGCGTCCGGCATCGAGGCGACCCGCTGGCCGGCCCGCGCCGAGCTGATCGAGGGCGATCCGCCCGTCCTCCTCGACGTCGCGCACAACGTGGAAGGGGCCCGCGCCATCGCCGGGACCGCGGTCGCGCTCTTCGGCGCGCGCCCGATCGCGGTGGTGGCGGCCTTCGCGCGCGACAAGGAGCACGCGGCGATCCTCCGCGCGCTCGGCCGCGCGGCCGCGCGCTTCACGCTCACCGAGTTCGCCGGCGAGCGCGCCACCCCCGCCGCCGGGCTCCTCGGGAGCGTTCCTCCGCCCGCGACGGCGTCGGTGATCCCCGGCGCCGCCGAGGCGATCCGCGACGCCCGCGACTGGGCGCGGGCGCGGGGCGGCGCCGTGCTCGTCACGGGCTCCTTCTTCCTGGTCGGCGAGGCGATCCCGCTCCTTCGGCGCCGGGTCCCGCATGCGATCTAGCCCTTCGTCCCTCGCGCGATTCGCGCTGCTCGCGCTCCTCGCGCTCCCGGCGGCCGACGCGTCCGGCCCGCGCCGCGCGGAGGCGCAGGCCGCCGCGACGGGGACGGCGGCCGGCGAGCCCTACCACCTGAGCGCCGACGTGCTGGAGGGCTCCACCACGACGGCCGAGAACGTCCTCCGGGCGAAGCGCGTCACGGTCACGCACGGGGCGACGCGCGTGACCGGCGACTCCGCGGAGATCTACCAGACCCGCGAGTTCGTCGTCTTCCGCGGCAACGTGAAGGTCTACGACGGCACGACGGTCATGACCGGCGACGAGGCGTCCTACGATCGGAAGGCCCGGCGCGCCGATCTCCGCGGCCACGTGCGGATCGTGGACGGCGGCGCCGTCATCACCGGGCGCGAGGCGGTCTTCTACCGGGCCGAGAACCGGTCGGTGATCACCGGCGACCCGGTCCTCCGCGACTCGCTCCGCACGCTCCGCGCGAAGCGGATCGAGTACGACCGAACCCGGGACGTGGTGCTCGCCCTGGGCGACGTGGACGCCGAGGACCAGGCCGAGAGCACCCGCGTCCGCGCGCAGCGGATCCGCTACGACCGGCGGGCCGACTACGCCTGGGCCGACGGGGAGCCGCGGCTCACGCTCCAGGAGAGCGGCGGACGCGCGACGGAGGTGCTCGCTGACACCCTGCGGTTCGACAACGCGCGCGACCGGGTCTTCGCGGTCGGAAACGTCCGGATCGACCGCGACAGCCTCAGCGCCACGTGCGGCCGGGCGGAGTTCTACCGGACGGAGGATCGCGCGCTCCTCCTCGACGCCCCCCGCGCGGTGAGCCGCGAGGGAACCGCGCGCGGCGACTCCATGGAGGTCCGGTTCCGCGGCGGCCGCGTCTCGTCGCTCCGGATGTGGCCGAACGCGGCCGTGGAATACGCCGAGCAGGTGATCGAGGGGCGCGGGGAGCGGAACGTCGCGACGGGCGACGAGATCACGCTCTACCTCGCGGACGACACGGCCCGCGAAGCCTTCATCGTGGGCGCCGCGAAGAGCCTCTACTGGCCCTCCTCCGCGGATAGCGCGCAGGGCGGGCGGAACAACGCGTCGGGCGACACGATCCGGGTCGCGTTCGAGAACGGGCGCCCGCGCCGGGCCACCGTGATGGGGCGGAGCGAAGGGCTCTACTACATGGCCGCCGAGGGGGACACCGCGGCGGCCGCGCGCCGCGAGCGGATCTCGTACCGCGGGACGCGGATCGAGTACGACGTCCCCGGACGGACGGTGGACGTCCTGGGCGGCGCCGACGTGGTCTACAAGGAGATGCACCTGACCGCCGGGCGCGTCCACTTCGACGCGCGCACGGAGCGGATGCGGGCGGAGGAGGAGCCGGTGCTCCAGGACGGCCGCGACCGGATCGTGGGAAGCACCATGACGTACGACCTCGCCATCCGGCGCGGCACCGTCTATTCGGGGCGGACCACGTACGACCGCGGCTTCTTCGCCGGGCGGGAGGTCCGTCGCGTCACCGAGAACGTCTTCAACGTGCGCGACGGCTCCTACACCACCTGCGAGCTGGAGGAGCCGCACTATCACTTCGGCTCGTCCAAGATGAAGCTCGTGCTCCGCGAGAAGGTGGTGGCGAAGCCCGTCGTCTTCTACATCAAGAAGATCCCCGTCCTCGCGCTCCCCTTCTACGTCTTCCCGATCAAGAGCGGCCGCCACTCGGGATTCCAGCTTCCCCAGGTCGAGTTCGGCTCCTCCAGCGCCGGCGGTAAGTTCATCCGGAACCTCGGCTACTACTGGGCGATCAACGACTACCTCGACGCGACCGCCTGGGGCGACTACTACCAGGACGCGCGCTGGATCGCGCACGGGATGGCGCGCTACCACAAGCGCTACCTCTACCAGGGGCAGGTCAGCGGGTCGTACCAGCGGACGGTGGGCGGCGCCGGCTTCGAGCAATCGGCGTGGGACCTCCAGGGCAATCACTTCCAGTCGCTCGCGCCCGGCCTCACGGTTCGCGGACTCGCCAATCTCACGAACAGCTCCTCGTACTACCGCGACGCCGATCTCGGCCGTCCGGTCTCCGTTCGCGTGCAGCGGAATCTCCGCTCGAGCTTCGCGCTCGACCGCACCTGGACGAGCGCGTCGCTGAACGTCGGGCTCCTCCGCAATCAGGATCTCGATCCCGACCCGCTCGGGCTTCGCGTGGAGCAGCAGCTCCCGTCCGCGGCGTTCCGCCTCTCGGCGCGGCCTCTGGGGCACCTGGCGCGCGGGCGCGAACCGGCCCACCTCCCGTGGCTCGCGCAGACGCTCGTCGCCTTCTCCTCCTCGCTGGTGAGCCAGCGGAACATCTACGTGAACGCCTTCAACGCCGACTCGGTGGCGGCGGGCGTCGCGACGGTCTCCGACTCGGCCCGGGACATCCGGACGGCGGCGCGCCACGACGTCTCGCTCACCGATACGCGGAATCTCTCGTTCCTCCGCTTCGCGACCGGCATGAGCTACACGGAGGTCTTCATGACCCGCGACCAGGCGGGGAACCGCAACCAGAGAGCCGGCGTCTGGGGAGGCCGCGTCGGGGTGAACACGCAGATCTTCGGCACGTTCCGCCATGCGGTCGGGCCGCTCCGCGCGCTCCGGCACGTGGTGACGCCGTCCGTGAACTTCGCGTACCAGCCCTCCTACCCGAGGCTCCGCTTCCAGAAGGAGGACGGCACGACGGCGGCGCGCTTCGACGGCGTGCGGGGGATCGCCGCCCTCGGCGCGTCGGAGCAGCGCGCCCTCCAGTTCTCGCTCCAGAACGACCTTCACCTCAAGTGGGGCGACGCGGAGCAGCCAAAGGTGATCAACAGCTTCCTGCGGATGAACACATCGGGCTCGTACAACTTCCTCGCGGAGCGGAGCGGGCAGAAGCCGCTCTCCGACCTCTTCACGTCGCTCCGGGTCACGCCCGGCGCGCGGAACGATTTCTCGTTCGCCTTCGTCCACAACCCGTACGACCGCCGCCTCCTCTCCTTCACCGCCTCCACGGGGATGAGCTTCACCGGCCGGTCGGGATTCGGGGGCGAGGAGGGCCGCGGCGACGGATTCGGGGGGTACGGGGCGGGCTCGTCGGTCGGCTCCGCGGCTCCCCCCGGGTCGGACGGCGGGTTCGGGGGAGCCCCCGACGCGCTCCGTCCCGACGCCGCCGCGGCGGGGCTCCCCTGGAACCTGACGCTCTCCCTCTCCTACTCGGGGGCGCGGGCGCGGAAGGTCGGAGGCGGGTACGAGCCGTGGGGCTCCGCCGCCCGGGCGAACGGCTTCGCGGGGCTCAACCTCTCCCGCAACTGGCGGGTGGAATACGCTGCGCAGGCGGATCTTCTCGCGCGCGACCGGACCCCCTCCGGGGACTTCGGACCCCGCCACGTGAAGCTCGTCTCCCAGAACTTCAGCGTGACGCGCGACCTCCACTGCTGGCAGATGCAGTTCACCCGGAGCATCTCGGGCGAGACGAAGGAGTACTACTTCAAGATCAGCGTGAAGAACCTCCCGGAGGTCTACTACGAGCAGGGCTCGCGCGGGCTGCGCGGCTTCGGCGGCGTGCAGGAACTCTACTGAGGCCCGAAAAAGGGCATGAGGACGCGGAATGCGCTTGATTCCCCCTGGGGCCGAGCGTAACGTGCGGCTCGTTCTTCGAAAGGAGGTGAGAACGAAATGAACAAGACCGAACTCGTGGCTTATGTCGCCAAGAAGGCCAGTATCTCCTCGCGCCAGGCGCGCACCGTGGTCGAGATGATCTTTTCGCCGGGCAAGGAGGGCGTCATCGCGTCCGCGTTGATGTCGGGGAAGAGAGTCCAGATCACCGGATTCGGAACCTTCGAGACGCGCAAGCGCAAGGCGCGCGAGGGCCGCAATCCGCAGACGGGCGAGCGCATCAAGATCGCCGCGTCGCGCTTCCCGGCGTTCCACGCCGGCAAGGCTCTCAAGGATCGCGTGAAGAAGTAGACCCCCCTCACCGGATTGCGGAGCGGGGCGGGAATCGGTACCCGCCCCGCTCTCGTTTTGCCCGCTCCTTGAACCGGCCGCGCGGAGCGGGGTATAGTCTTGCGACGCATTGGCCGATAACAAAATAGTCCGAGGGAGGTGATTGTACTGATCCGCGTCCGTTACCTGCTGTTTCTCCTTGCGGCCCTGGGACTTACCGCTGCAGCGTCGCTCCAGGGGAAGAGCGCTCCCGTCGACATCCTCATCCAGAGCACCACCGACGGTTACGGCGAGCTCGCCCCCTGTGGCTGACACGCGAATCCGCTAGGCGGGCTCGCCCGGAGGGCGAGCCAACTCAAAGTGGGCGCGACCAAGTTCCCGAACCACTTCATCGTGGACTCGGGAGACTTCTTCGGCGCCGGCGGCATCCAGGACTCGCTGAAGAGCGCGTTCCTGGTGGATGCGATGAACCGGCTCGGCTACGACGTGGCCACGCTCGGCGAGCGTGAGTTCTCGTTCGGCCAGAAGTTCCTGCTCGACGCGTTCAAGAAGACGAAGATCGAGCTCGTGTCGGCGAACATCGTGTACGCCGACTCGCGCAAGCCGTTCGTGAAGCCGTACGTGATCAAGAAGGTCGGATCGGTGAAGGTCGCCTTCACGGGGCTCGTCTACAAGGACGCCAAGTTCCGGACCTTCCCGTCGGACCCGGCGCTCCAGGTGCTCGATCCGACCGAGACGGCGAAGGCGCTGATTCCCGAGCTGCGGAAGAAGGCCGACCTAGTCGTCCTCCTCTCGCACCTCGGCTACGTGGACGGCCAGAAGTTGACGGTGGAGGTGCCGGGGATCGACGTCATGGTCTTCGGGCACGCCGCGGGCCTCTTCAAGCAGGTGGTCCAGACGCAGGGCGTCGTGAACGTCCGCGGCGGCGAGCGGGGTCAGCACATCCCGTCCATCCACCTGGTGGTGGAGGACGGGAAGATCTCCTCCTTCGACGGCGAGGTCGTGGTGCTGGACGAGAAGATCCCGGCCAACGAGGAGATGAACCACCTCGTGGACGCGTTCAGCGACGACATGAACAAGCGCTTCGCGCAGCAGAACCAGCAGCAGGCCCAGACGCAGGCCGCCCACACGCAGCAGGTGCTCGGCGGCGACCACTACCTGGGCGAGCAGACCTGCCGGCGCTGCCACGAGGCGGAGTTCGAGAAGGTGAAGGACGACAAGCACGCGCACGCGATGCAGACCCTCGTCGATCAGCAGCGCGACGCGACGCCGGAGTGCCTCGTCTGCCATGTCGTCGGCCTCGGGCAGGCGGGTGGGTTCATCTCGAGGCAGACCACGCCGCAATTGGCGAACGTCCAGTGCGAGAACTGCCATGGCATGGGAACCAAGCATCCCGACGGAACGAACACGGTCGGACCGGACGCCTGTCTCCGCTGCCACACGCAGGAGCAGAGCCCGAACTTCGACTATGACGAGGCCCTGGAGCACGTCAATCACTGGGACTAGCCTGCGGCGCCTCGCCGCGGCCTCGTTCCTGCTCGCCTCCGTCGCGGCGGTCGCTCCCGGCGACGCGACCGCCCAATCCCTGAAGCTGCGCGCGCTCCGCCTTCC
>DATIQI010000170.1:0-1639 GCA_035470985.1 Acidobacteriota bacterium | reverse complement strand
ACCGCCTGCTCCGCGACTCCTCCCGTCACCTCGATCTCGGCCGCACGGAGACCGTGCTCGGGATCGTCTCGCTCCGCACCGGCGAGTGGGAGGACGCCCGCGAGCATTTCGAGAACGTCATCGGGACCTACCGGCGCGCCGGGTACCAGGAAGGGCTGGCCGCGGCGTACAACAACCTGGCGCTCGTCTACAAGAACCAGGGCCGCTTCAAGGAGAGCACGCGCTACCTGGAAGAGGCGCTCCGAATCGCCGAGCGTTGCGGCTTCTTCGTCGACAGCGCGACCTACCTGCACAATCTGGGAATCCTCCACGAGAAGCTGGGCGACTTCGACCTGGCCGAGGAGCATTTCCAGCGCGGCCTGACGATCTACACCGACGTCGGCTACCACGCGGGCCGCTGCCGCGCCCTGAACTGCATGGGGATCATCCGGCGCAAGCGGCGCGACTTCGCCACCTCCGAATCGCTCTCCCGCCAGGCGCTCTCCATCGCCGAAGAGCGGGGCTACGCCCGCGAGCGCGTCATCGTCGAGGAGGCTCTGGGCGATCTCGCCGCGGAGCGCGGCGACATCGCGACGGCGCGGGCCCGCTACGAAGCCACGCTTTCACTCTCCGAGGAAGTCGCTCCGGACTCGGACCTCACGGTTCAGATCGTCCGGCGGCTCGGCGATTTCGAGCTGGCCGCGGGGAACATGGACGCGGCCGAGCGCCATACCTCGCGCGCGCTCTCGCTGGCGCGGCGGCTAGGCGACCGGTTCGAGGAAGGGTGCGCGCTTCGGCTCCACGGCTTCCTCCGTATCGATCAGGGCGACCTCGAAGGCGGCGCGGCCTCGCTGCACGAAGCGGCCGAGCTCTTCGCGTCGCTCGGGATCCGCTTCGAGCTCTCGCGGCTCCACCTCGCGGCCGGCGTGGCCTGGAGGCGGCGCGCGCGGCGCGGCAAGTCGCGCGGGGTGCTCGATCAGTCGGTGGCGTCGCTGCGTCGCGCCGTGGCCGGGTTCGAGGGGCTGGCGATTCCGGGCTGGACGGCCCGCTCGCTCCTCGAGCTCGCCCGAAGCGAATTGCTCCGCGGCCTGATGGACGAGGCGGTCATCCACACCGACCACGCCTCCTCGCTCGTCTCCTCCGGCGACGAGAGCGAGTTGCGGGCCGAGATCGAGGATTTCCGCGCCGAGATCGAGCGCGGACTGATCGACGGGACCGCCTCCTCGAGCAACGAATTCGCCGCGTTCGAGGAAGTCCGCGACGTGCTGCGGCGCGGCGACGCGGACGGCGCGGTCCAGGACGTCCTCTCGGTGGTGGCCCGCCGGACGAACGCCACGCGCGGCTTCGTGGTCGCTCCCGCCGCGTCGGGATCGCTGGAGGTGGTGGCGGCGCTCGCGATTTCGCCCCGCGCGGCGCAGGAGCTCCTCCAGGAGCTCGAGCGCCGGGTCGGCTCGCCGCGGCTCGCCACGGCCCCGCTCGTCACGAGCCGGACCGGGGCGGACGATCGTTTCCGCGACCTGCCCCACGCCCTCCACGTCGATCCGCGGACCACGCTCGCCCTGGTGCCGCTCCCGCTTCCGTCGGGACAGCCCGGCTACCTCTATCTCGACCGAGCCGAGGACGGTCCGTACGGCGCGTTCAAGCAGCGCGAGATCAACCT
>DATIQI010000169.1:0-4584 GCA_035470985.1 Acidobacteriota bacterium | reverse complement strand
CGCGAGATCAATCTCATGGCCGTGCTCGCGAATCACGTGGCGATGGCCATCTTGGAGTTGCAGCGCCAGAAACTCGCGAACGAGAACAGCGCGCTCCGCGGCCGGCTGCTCGGCGGCGCCAACGAGCACGGCATCGTCACGCGGAGCCCCGAGCTCCTCGAGATCCTCTCCCTCCTCGACCGGGTCGGCCCGTCCGACGCGACGATCCTCATCGAGGGAGAGACGGGAAGCGGCAAGGGGCTCCTGGCGCGCGCCATCCACGCCTCGAGCACGCGCTCGGCGAAGCCGCTCATCCAGGTGAACTGCGCGGCGCTTCCGGAGCACCTCCTCGAGAGCGAGCTCTTCGGCCACGTGCAGGGCGCCTTCACGGGCGCCGTGCGCGACAAAGTCGGTCTCTTCGTCGAGGCGAGCGACGGGACGATCTTCCTGGACGAGGTGGACAAGACCTCCATCACCATCCAGGGGAAGCTCCTCCAGGTGCTCGACACGAAGGAAGTCCGGCCGGTCGGCGGCAACCGCGGATCGGTCGTGAACGTTCGCGTGCTCTGCGCCACGAACGTGAATCTGAAGGCCCGGATCTCGCGTGGCGAGTTCCTGGAGGATCTCTACTACCGCCTGAACGACATCTGCTTCCGCGTGCCGCCCCTTCGCGAGCGGCCGGAGGACGTTCCGCTCCTCGTCGATCACTACGCGCGGCACTACGCGCGCGAGATGGGGAAGGACATCCGCGGCGTCGATCCCGAGTTGATCGGAGCGTTCGCGGGGCTCCCGTGGCGCGGCAACGTCCGCGAGCTGGAGAAGGTGGTGAAGCGGATGGTCGTCATGGCGAACGACGGCGACGCGCTCTCGCTTCGCCTGGCGCCTCGCGAGCTCATGAAGGTCGAGGACGAGGCGAGCGACGGGCCGACGAGCCTCAGGGCCGAGGTGGCCAAGGTGGAGCGGCGCGTGATCGCGCAGGCCCTCGAGCGGCACAACTGGAACAAGCTCCAGGCCGCGAAGGAGCTCTCGCTCAGCTATCCGACCCTGCTTCAGAAGATCAAGACGTTCCGTCTCGATCGCAGGAACGTGACTCGGCAAAGAGCTTAAGTTTCTTCTATAAAAACTTTTAATAGTGCTAAGCCCATGTAAAACATGGGCTTTCTTGTTTTGGGCCGTTTCAGTGTCAAGACGCTATGAAATCGGACTCCAAATTTGGTGCTCCAGGTCACCGAGTCGGGGCAGCGGGCGTAACTGGCAAGCACTTTTACGATAATGACTTACCGCTGAAATCATCCCCCCAGAAAAGTCCCGTGACGCGTGGCACGGCGAGTGCAATAGCGTAATGCCTGGAGGGGGGGACCTCCAACGAGCCCGCAGGTCTAGTCAGCGTTGGGCCATGGGTTAGCGGCCAGAGAGAGCACCGGCCTCTCTCGAAGACGTGTAACCCGACAGGAGCTGACAGGCCGGGGCTCATTTTTTTTTGCCCCGAAGCCGGCCGCGGCGACCCTTCCCGACTCCTCTAGCTCGGCCCCGGCAGCCGCTCGCTCCGAGCGTCTCCCGGGCCCCGCCCAACGCGCCCCTTCCACGCCCCATTCCATCCGCTCGAACGACTGCCATGCGTGTGCCTGCCCAGTCACACTGTTGCTGCCAGACCCATCCAAAGCGCCTCCTGGCGCAAGACTGCCTCCGGCGCAACCAATTGTCGCTTAGTCGCTTGCGCTGACCTTAGCGGCCGCCCTCCGCGTGGCACGTCGGTTGCCCTAGGACCATGTCGTGAACAGGGCTTCATCCCATACGTGGAGGAGGGCAAGCGCCATGAAACGACTACTCGCAGGAAGTTTCACCGCCGTCGCGCTCGTCGCGCTCCTGGGCGCGACCGGTTGCGACGAGCGCGACCGCGTCATCACCGCCGATCCGCCGCCGTTCACGGTGGACGGCGTCTATAGCGTCACGGGCGACCTGGAAGTCACCGTCCACTGGCGGGCGAACCAGGAGAACGATATCGCCTACTACAAGGTCTATCGGAACAGCGCTCCGACCGGGACCTTCACCCTCATCGGGACGGCCACCGGAACGAGCTTCGTCGACCAGAACGTCACGAACGGCCAGACCTACTACTACGCCGTCGCGGCGGTGGACGACGCCGGACAGGAAAGCCCCGGACTCTCCTACGAGAACGTGTTCGACACGCCTCGGCCCGAGGGATTCGGCGAGACGATGACCAACTCCGCGACGAACGACGCGAGCAGCGGGTGGGACTTCTCCGCCTACACGAATCGCACCTCGCTCGACGCGCGGACCGACGTCTACTACGTCGTGACGGGCGGCAGCTACCTGCTCGTCGTCCCGAGCGACACAAAGGTCCAGGACGCGGGGTACGTGAAGCTGCGCGACGTCGACTTCGCGCCGCCCGCCGGGTGGTCCACCGATGGAATCGTGGAAGCGATCGTGGGACACTCCTACATCTTCTACACGCGGGACGGCCACTACGCGAAGCTGGAGGTCCTGACGCGCGGGACGGGAGGAATGACGATGGACTGGGCGTATCAGATCGACCCCGACAATCCGGAGCTCGCGAGGAGGGTGCCATGAAGACCCGCGCCGGCGCCGCCATCGCCGCGGCCTGGCTGATGGCGGCACCCTGGGTCCTCGACTTCGCTCCGCCGGCGGCGGCCGCGGCCACGAAAGTGCCCGCGGCCCAAGGCCGTCTCAGCGTCGACGTCTGGACCAACAAGGAAGAGGGAGGCATCTACCGCTCGGGCGAACGGATGCAGGTCTTCTTCCGCTCGAGCCACGACGCCTACGTCCTCATCTACAACATCGACACCGAGGGCTACATCCACCTCATCTACCCCTTCCGGCCGGGCGATCCCGTGCGCATCGAGGGAGGGGAGACGTTTCGCGTGCCGGCCCGTCACGATCCGTACGATCTCGTGGCCGAGGGGCCCGAGGGCGTCGAGTACGTCGTGGCGATCGCGAGCCCGCTCCCGCTCCAGGATCTTCCCTGGTTCCTGGCGCCCGGGCTGGCCGAGGAGCCGCGCGACGCGTACCAGGAGGGGGACGACCTCGACGACGGGGTGATCGTGGGCGATCCCTACGTCGGCATGGAGCGCCTCCACCGCCGTCTCGTGCCCGATGGGCGCGAAGGCCAGGTGGCCTCCGCGGACACCTACTTCTATATCGAGCGCCGCGTGGAGTACCCGCGCTACGTCTGCGCCGACTGCCACTACCGGACCTACTGGTTCGACCCCTACATCGACCACTGCTCGGTGATCGAGATCCGGATCGACGCCACGTGGGCGCGCTACGCGCCGCTCCGGGTCCGTTCGGCCCGGCCGCGCTACTACTACAACGTCCGCTCGACCGCCCCGGACCGCTACCGCGCCTGGAAGGATCGCTGGTCGTCGCTCGACGGTCCGGCGTCGCTCCGGTCGAAGTTCGTCCTGGAGCGGGAGCGCCGATCGCGCGACGTCACGCCGCGCCGCCAGTCACCTCAGGAGTTCAAGGATCTTCGCCGCCATCGTCCCGGCCGCCTCTGGCAGGGACGCGACGAGGTGATCCGCCTGCGGGAGGAACGCCGCGATCGCGCCAAGGATGAAGTGAAGGATCGGCTCCAGGAGAATCGCGAGCGCCGCGAGGACGTCCAGAGGAGGCGCGACGAGGCGAAACAGCGCCGCGACGAGTTGAAGGAGCGCCGCGACGACGCGAAGGAACCCCGCGGGCGCCGCGACGAGCAGATCGCGCCGCGCACGAAACGCGAGCGGGAGGAGTCCGAGAAGCCGCGGGTGCGCGAATCGGAGCCGAAGCCGAAGCGCGACGACGGCGAGATCCGGAAACGGGAGGAGAAGCGGGAGGAACGGGGCTCCTCGGAGGAGCGTCGCTCGAACGAGGAGCGCGGATCGAGGGAGCGCCGGGAGGATCCCGGCGACCGGGGCCAGAACCGGCGCCGTTGACCGTTCACGGAGCGCGCGGATACACTCGTCGGGTGCGAGTCCGCGCGCTCCGATTCGTTTCCTTCTTCGTCTTCGCCGCGATCACCCTCGCCGCCGCGCCCTCGGCTCGCGCCGCGCACCCCGTTCCGCCGGTTCCCGGCAAGCAGGGAACGCCCGGCCCACGCGAGGGCTTCTCCACGGCGCGCCTCAGGGTTCCCGCGGTTCCCAGCGTCGTGGACGGCGTCCGCGCGCCGCTCGTGGGGAGCGCCGTGCGGCCCGTGCTCGCTATCCGCGTGGCCTTCTCCGACACCCCCATCGAATCGACCACCGCGTACTACGACCGGCTCCTCCTCTTCCTGAACCAGTTCTGGAGCCAGGCGACCGACGATGCCGTGACGCTGGCGCCGGAGCTGGTCGACTCGGTCTTCACGCTGCCGCAGACGATGGCCTACTACGGGGACGACGACCGGTTCCAGGAGCGGCTCGTCTTCATGGTCCGCGATCTGGTCGCGGTGGCCGACCCGGTGGTCGATTTCAAGAACAAGGACCTCGTGATCTTCCACGCGGGGCAGGGGCAGGAGGCGGACGTCCTCGACGATAGCCGCCAGCAGATCTGGTCGGCGTTCGTCACGCCCGAGGACTTCGAGGCGATCCTCCCCGATCCGAGCGGACT
>DATIQI010000168.1:0-3606 GCA_035470985.1 Acidobacteriota bacterium | reverse complement strand
CGCTCCCTCAGAGGCTTAGAATCGAGCAGCACCGCCACGCCGGCGAGCGCGAGAAGGAGGATCGAGCGGATCACGAACGTTCCCTCCGCGGAATGAACGCCTCGGCAGCGAGGAGGAACGCCGCGAGCGCCGCGAGCCAGTGGAACCGCTCGTCGTACGCCTGGAGCGACCGGCCGGTCGCGTCGCCGCGCTCCTCGCCCCGCGCGGCGGCGGCGGCGCGGCGCCCCGCGATCCCGCTCCCGTCGGCTCGTTCGTAGCGCCCCCCGGCCGTCTTCGCCAGCGCGCGCAACTTCGCTTCCTCGAGCTTCGTCCAGACCTCGGAGCCCGACTCGTCCCGCTTCGTGTTCCGGATCGCTCCGGTCGTGTCGACGACCGGAATGGAGGCGCCCTCGGTCGTACCAACCCCGAGAATGACGAGCCCCGCCTTCGAGGCGCGGAGCTGCGACATCGTCGCGGCCGGATCGCCGTCGAGCTGCTCGCCGTCCGTCACGAGCACGACGGCGCGCGGCCGCTCCCCGGGACGCTGGAGGAGCCGCGCCGCGAGCCCGATCCCCGTCGAGAGGTCGCTGCCCGGCTCCTCCATTTCCTCCGGAGTCGCCGCGTCGAGCCGGTCCTGGAGCCCCTCCACGTCGGTCGTCAGGGGGCTCAGCACCTGCGCGCGTCCCGCGAATCCGACCAGGCCGACCGCCGATCCCTCCAGGGCGCGAAGGAGCGCCGCCGTCTCGCGCCGGGCGGCGCCGAGCCGGTCGGGCTTCACGTCGCGCGCGCGCATGCTCTCCGAGAGATCGAGCGCGACGACGACGTCGGGGCCGACGCTCGTGGTGCTCACGAGGCGGAGCCCCGCCTGGGGGCGCGCCAGCGCCGTCACGCCGGCGGCGAGCGCGAGGAGGAGGAGCAGGCGGCGCACGAAGCGCGTCCAGGGGGCCGGGGCGCCCCATCGACGGCGGAGCGCGTCGGGATCTCCGAGCGCGCGCTCGTCCCGCGACCGGAGCCGCGCGCTCCACCAGACGACGAGCGCCGCCGCCGGGAGGATCCAGAGGAAGACGAGGAGTTCGGGCGACTGCCAGCGCACGATGAAGGACCTTTCCTAGGGGTACCGCCGGAAGAGCGTGGCCCGCGCCGCCAGATCGAGCGCGAGCAGGATCAGACCCCCGGCGACGAACCACGGCCCGACGTCGGCCCATCGAGTATAGGAACGGGTCTCGACCCGCGACGGTTCCAGCGCGTCGATCTCGCGATAGACCCGCGACAGGAGCGCCGCCGTCGTCGCCCGGAAGAATCGTCCGCGCGTGAGCGCGGCCACCGCCTCGAGCGTCGGCTCGTCCACCTCCGAGCGGACCCAGACGTAGCGCCGCCCGAGGATCGGATCGTCCACCGGGAAGGGCGCCTGCCCCTGCGTCCCCGCTCCGATCGTGTAGACGCGCACGCCGACCGCGGCGGCCAGCCGCGCGGCGGTGATCGGATCGACGGGTCCCGCGTTGTTGATGCCGTCGGTGAGGAGAATGAGGACGCGGCTCTTCCCGCTCGCCGTGCGGAGCCGCTGCGCGCCGAGCGCGATGGCGGCGCCGACGGCCGTGCCGTCCGGGAGCATCCCGAAGTCGAGCCCGTCGACGAGGGCCGCCAGACCCTCGTAATCGAGCGTCGGCGGCGCGATCACTTCCCCGCGCCCCGCGAAGGCCACGAGCCCGATCCGGTCCTGCGTGCGGCCCGCGACGAATTCCTTCGCCACCGCCTTCGCCACGAAGAGGCGGTTCTGCGGCCGGAAGTCCTCGCAGCGCATGCTCCCCGATACGTCGATCGCCAGGATGATGTCGATCCCCTCGCTCACCACCTCGCGCATCTCGCGGCCGCTCTGCGGCCGGGCGGCCGCGACCACCAGGAGGAGCGCCGCCGCCGGGACGAGGAGCCCGATGAGCGGCGCGAGCCGCACGCGCCAGCCGCGCGGCTCGGGGAGCGCGGCGAGGCTCGAGACGGGGAGTTCGGGCTCGCGCCAGCGGCGGCGGGCGAACCGAAGCCACCACGCGACGAGGATCGGCGCGAGAAGGAGGAGGAACCAGGGATCGGCGAAGCGCATCGCTACCCGTCTCCTTCGCCGGAAGCGCCGGCCGCCTCGGACGATTCGGACGCCACGCGCCCTTTCAGCCGCGCGGCGTCGTCGAGGAGCGCGAGCGCGTCGGCCCAATCGTCGTGGCGCCGCGCGAACTTCACCAGGTCCGACCGGCGGAGGATGCGCGCGATCGCCTCGGGCGCGCCGTCGAGGGCCCGCCCCGACGCGCGGAGCTCCTGCTCCAGCTCCCGCGTGGTCCGGTCGATCGCGTCCACGCCCGTGACGTCGGAGACGTAGCGGCGGATGGCGTCGCTCAGGCGCTCGTGGAAGAGATCCCGCGGGAGCGCGGCGCCGTCCGCCCGAAGCGCGGCCAGCGCCCGTTCGTACGGCGCTTCGGGCGACTCGGGAGGCGGCGGCGCCGCCGCCGCGGCCGCGCGCCGTCTCCGGTTCCGCCAGAGCAGGAGGAGCGCGACGACCGCCGCGACGAGGAGCGCCGCGATCGTGACCGCGACGGCGAGGTCCACGGGACGGAGTCCCGGATCGATGGGTCCGCGGTCGGGCTCGACCTCGCCGGTCGCGGCCGGCGTCAGCGAATCGACCACGATCGTGTCGGGCGGGAAGAAGATCGTGTCGGTCCGGACGCTGGGTCCCGTTCCGTGGACGAGCGCGAGCCCCGCGCGCGGCAGCTCGATCGCGCCGAGATCGAACGCGCGGACCACGTACCGGCGCTCGTAGGTCATCGGCAGCGCGCCCCGCCGGGATCCCGCCGGCACCCGCAACGTCACCTCCAGGGCCTCGGCCGGATCCTCCAGGTGGAACTCCGCCACGCGCGCGCCGCCCGGAAGCCTCGCGAGGAGTCTCCACTCGACCGAGTCGCCGAGCGTCACGCGCTTCGGGGAGAGCGCGCTCCGGACCGTCACCGTTCCATAGGCGTGATCCTCCGTCCGCTCGATGGCGCTGTCCGTCTCGCGCCGGCCCGGACTGCCGCAGCCGGCGAGGAGGCCCGAAAGCACGGCGACGAGCGCGACGGCGGAGACGGCCGCGGCGGCCATGGCCGGGACCCCGGAGCCCGTCGGGGAGCGCATCGGGCTCACCGCGCGGCGGCGCGCCGCTCGAAGTAGCGAATGAGGATCGGCGCGGCGGGCCGGTCGGCGTCGAGCGCGAGGCGGGGCACGCCGGCCCGGCGGAAGGTCTGGTCGAGCTCCTTGGCGCGACGGGCGACGGAGCCCTTCCAGGCGCCCCGGGCCGCGCGCGAGGAGGCGTCCACCCACGCGGTCCGGCCCGTTTCGAGATCGCGGACGCGAAGGAGGCCCCGCGCGGGGACGTCCCGCTCCAGCGGATCGGCCACGTCGAGCGCGACGACGTCGTGGCGGCGCGCGAGATGAGCGAGCGGGCGGTCGAACGCCGCCGCGCGCCAGTCGGAAACGAGGAAGACGATGGCCCGCCGCCGGAGCACGCGGTTCAGGAAGCCGAGCGCGCCCGCAATGTCGGTACCGCGTCCGGCCGGCTCGAAGGCCAGCAATTCGCGCGCGATGCGGAGCGCGCGCGCGCGGCTCTTC
>DATIQI010000167.1:0-2263 GCA_035470985.1 Acidobacteriota bacterium | reverse complement strand
CGCCTGGGCGCGCGCGCGCGGCATCCCCTGCGTCGCCACGAACGACGTCCACTTCACGGCGCCCGAGTCGCGGCGGCTCCACCAGGTGCTCCGCGCCATCGACGGCAACACGACGCTCGATCGCGTGCCGCCCGGGGATCTCGCCGAGCCGACCCGCGTCTTCGCGGACGCGGCGTGGATGGAGCAGAGGCTCGCCCACGCGCCCGAGGCGCTCGAGAACGCCGCGCTCCTCGGCGAGGCGTGCGCCGCCGACTGGTCGATGGGGGAGACCGTCTTCCCCTCGTTCGATCTCGAAGGAGGCGCGGCGCAAGAGGTGCTCCGCGCGCGCTGCGAGGCGGGGATCCTCCACCGCTACGGCCGCGCGCCCTCCGCCGAGGTCCGCGCGCGCCTCGAGCGCGAGCTCGCGATCATCGGCGCGAAGGGCTTCGCCGACTACTTCCTCCTGGTGGAGGCCGTCACCGCGCGGACGCCCCGCATCTGCGGGCGCGGCTCGGGCGCGGCGAGCATCGTCTCCTACCTCCTCGGCATCACGCACGTCGATCCCGTGCGCCACAACCTCTTCTTCGAACGCTTCCTCTCGCCGGAGCGCCGCGACCCGCCCGACATCGACGTCGACTTCGCCTGGGACGAGCGCGACCAGATCCAGCTCGACGTCCTCCGCGAGAACGGCGCGCCGGCCCGCGCGGCGATGGTGGCGAACCACGTCGGCTTCCGCGCGCGCGGCGCCGTGCACGAGATCGCGAAGGTCTACGGGATCCCCGAAGCCGAGATCAAGAACGTGACGAAGCGCCTCTCGGGCTACTGGGGTCTCGACGACCACGTGGACCGCCTCGACGGGCGGCCCCGCTTCCGCGACGTCGACTTCGAGCCGCCCTGGCCCGAGATCCTCGCGATCGCGACGGCGCTGGAGGGGCACCCGCGCCACCTCTCCGTCCACGCCGGGGGAATCGTGATGACGCCCGGCCCTCTGGCCGACCACGTCCCGGTCGAGATGGCGCCGAAGGGCGTCCCGATCGTCCAGTGGGAGAAGGACCAGGTGGAGGACTACGGCCTGGTGAAGGTCGATCTCCTGGGGAACCGCTCGCTCGCCGTCATCCGCGACGCGGTGGCGGCCGTGCGGCGGAACACGGGCGTGGCGATCGACGAGCGCCTCTGGAATCCGGTGGACGATCCCGAGACCCAGGCCCTGATGGCGCGCGGCGACACGATCGGGGTCTTCTACGTCGAGTCGCCGGCCATGCGGCAATTGCAGCGGAAGGCGGGCGTCGGCGACTTCGAGCACCTGGTCATCCACTCCTCCATGATCCGCCCCGCCGCGAACCGCTTCATCCGCGAGTACGTCCGCCGCCTGAAAGGAGGCGCGTGGGATCCGCTCCACCCCGCGCTCCTCCAGACCTTGAGCGAGACGTATGGAATCATGGTCTACCAGGAGGACGTGACGAAGGTCTCGATGGAGCTGGCCGGCTTCTCGCTGGCGCAAGGGGAAGGGCTCCGCAAGGCGCTCACGAAGAAGCGCCCGGTGAAGCCGCTCCGCGCCTACCAGGAGGAGTTCTACGCCGGCGCCGCCGCGCGCGGCGTCGCCCGCGAGGTCGCGGACCAGGTCTGGGAGATGATCCTCTCCTTCGCCGGCTACTCCTTCTGCAAGCCGCACAGCGCGTCGTACGCCATGGTCTCGTTCCGGAGCGGCTGGCTCCGCGCCCACTACCCGGCCGAGTTCATGGCGGCCGTCGTCTCGAACCAGGGGGGCTACTATCAAACCTTCGCGTACGTCTCCGAGTCCAAGCGCATGGGCCTCCGCGTCCTCCCCCCGGACGTGAACGCCAGCGACCACGCCTACGCCGGCCGCAATCGAGAGATCCGCGCGGGCCTCATGCAACTGAAGGGACTCCGAACCGAAACCCTGGACGCCCTCCTCGCCGAACGGGAGCGAGAGGGCCCGTTCCGCTCGTTCGCGGATCTCAGCCGCCGCGTCCCGATGCCTCCGTCCGACACGGAGATCCTGGTGAAGTCCGGCGCCTGCGACACTCTGGACCCGACCCGAACGAGGGCCGGGATGCTCTGGGAGTCGTGTCTCAGTGGTAGGGACGTAGCCCGGGAAAACCCGCAGGGCGCCTCCGCAGCCTTCGCGAAGCGAAGGCGAGGACAGCGCCCGGAGGGTTCTTCCCGGGCTACGTCCCGGGCCCAAGCCACGACCCCCAGAGTACTCACGCTCTTCGAACCACTACCTCCGGAGGTGCCGCAAGCCCCGCCCTACGACCGCCCC
>DATIQI010000166.1:0-12429 GCA_035470985.1 Acidobacteriota bacterium | reverse complement strand
GCTCAGGTCGAGCGCGTGCTCCACGGAGCGGGCGTTGCGCTCCTTGAAGCCGTGCGGCTCCACGTACCACGCGAGCGGCATGCAGGAGCGGCGCGTCTCGATGGCGCCGTGGTCGAAGACGGAGTAGAGGCGCCCCCAGTCGGCCTCGCCCGCCTCCGCGCTCCCGGCTTCGCCGGCCGTCCCGGCGCCGACCCCGCCGGAGAAGAGCGCCTCGATCAGCCGCTTGGCGTCCGCTTGGCGGATCACGTGCGGCGGAACCGCGGTGGCGATGGCGATGAGACGGGCCGGGATCATGCGTCCTCGTTCCCGCGTGTTCGAGGTCCCATGCGGCCACCTCCGTTCACCCCGCGAGCAGTTGCCACGGCGGGGGGATGATTCCGAAGAGGGCGCCCGCCCAGACGAGCGCCAGCACGATCGACGCGACGGCGAGCGTCGCGTCGAGGCGCGCCGGCCGCGCCCCTGAATGTTTGGATGCCGCGACCAGGAGAAGCGCCCCGAGGATCGCGCAGACGCCGGCCGCCCGGCGGGGCGTGATCGCGTGGAAAAGAGAAGGGGAGGTCTTGGTAGACCTCCCCCGATTTCTCCGGTTGGCGGTTGGGATTCGCCAGGCCCGACACGGCTAGAGCGCACGATGGCGCGCCTAGCTGCCGCCACCTCCGCTGAGTCCTAGTTTGTGCACTGGACCACCTCCTTTCCGCGATACAGTATTTTTCGGCTTGCTCGCCCACGTAGTCAACCCGAAAATTGGGGCGAATCGGCGGGAGTCGACAACCGCTCCGGCCGACAGGTAGGGGGAGAAGGAGGACGCAGCCATGCGTCGAACGGCCCTTTTCGCTCTGATCCTGCTCTCGGTATGGTGCGGGAGCGCGGCGGCGCGAACCGTCGCGCTCGTGGTCGCCGAGGAGCGGCGGAACCCGGGTTCGGCCCTCTGGAAGCCGGCGGGCGTACGCGCGTACGCCATCGCGCTGACCGACGGCAGGTACCGCGCGCTCCCCGCTGCGATCCAGGTGCGGTTCTCGGGCTCCGACACGCTTCGGTTCGGCGAGACGCGGCGGAGCCGGAGGGACCCGTTACGGGATCCCGCGCCGGAGCCGCCGAGGGACTCGGTTTGGTCCCTGCCGTGCGACCGCGTCGCGGCCCTCTTCCTGGGATACGCGCCGGCCGCTACCAAGCCCGGAAGTCTCGGCTTCGGCGAAGCGATCATCGGCTACGTCACGATCGACGAGATCTACCACCCGTGCCCGGCCGGCCGCGTGTGGAGCGTACAGCCGGGGCACCTCGAATTCATTTCGGCCGCGCCGCTACAATCCCGACCCGACACCCGTCGCGTCGCGCGCGACAGCGTCCTGACCGTCGTCTTGGAGCGATCGAACGCGGACGAGGGCCGTTCGGCCCTGCTTCCGATCGCTCTCTTGGTCCTCGTGGTCGGCATGATCGCGCTTGCCGTGGAGTTGGAGGACGAGGAATCCATCGAGCCCTTTACCTTCCGATAGGGCGCCGAATCGGGCGCGACGCTCTACCGCGCGACGGCCATCCGCTCCAGGAGCATCCGGGCGATTTCGTCCCCGCAGGCTTCCTGCGCTTCCCGGGTCGAGGCCCCGATGTGGGGCGACGCCACGACGTTCGGAAGCGTGAGGAGCGGGATGGTCCCCGGCGGCTCGGCCGAGAAGACGTCGAGCGCCGCGCCGGCCAGCTGGCCCGACTGGAGCGCCTCCATCAGGGCTGCCTCGTCCACCAGATCGCCGCGGGCCGCGTTCACCAGGACCGCCCCCCGTTTCATGGACGCGATCCGGGCGGCGTTCATCATCTTCTTCGTTTCGGCCGTCACGGGCACGTGGAGCGAGACCACGTCCGCCGCGGCCAGGAGCTCCTCCAGCGAGACCGGCTCGGCGCCCGCCGCGCGGATCGCGTCGGCCGGCACGATCGGGTCGTGCCCGAGGCAGCGCATCTCGAAGGCGGCCGCCCGCTGCGCCACCGCGCGTCCGATCTTGCCCATTCCGACGATCCCGATCGTCTTGCCGCGCAGCTCGCGCCCCATGAGCTTCGACTTCAGCCACTCGCCGCGGCGGAGCGAGGCGTCCGCCTCCGGAAGCCGGCGGAAGAGCGAGAGGAGGAGTCCGAAGACGAGCTCGGCCACCGCGATCGAATTGGCGCCGGGGACGTTCATCACTTCGATCCCCTTCTCCTTCGCCGCGGCCACGTCGATCGTATCGAGCCCCGCGCCCGCGCGCCCCACCCAGCGGAGCCGCGGCGCGGCCTCGATCAACCGGCGCGTCACCTTCGTCGCGCTCCGGACGACCCAGGCGTCGATGTCGGCGACGAGGGGGAGGAGCTGCTCTTCGTTCAGGCCGACCGTCTCGACCACTTCGACGCCGGGAGCGGCGCGAAGTAGATCGACGGACGTCTTCGGCAGCTGATCGCTGACGAGAATCCGGTACGCCATGGCCGCCGCCCTACGCGACGCCGGCCGGCGCGGTCGCGCGGCGGAGCGACTCCTGCGCCGCCCGCACGGCCGAGCCCGGCTCCACGCGATGTCCGTGGTCCGAGAGGGCCGACTCGAACGCGCCGACGAGGCGAAGAATGTCGCCCGCGTCGTAGTTGCCGATGTGCCCGAGGCGGAAGATCTTCCCCTTCAGCGAATCCTGCCCTCCGGCGATCTTCACGCCGTAGCGCTTCTCCATCGTCTTCACGACCGCGCCGCCGTCGATGCCGGCCGGCACCCCGATCGCGGTCACCGCGTTCGTCGGCACCTCGGCGAAGAGCGGGAGTCCGAGCGCCGCGACGGCCGTGCGGCTCGCCTCGGCGTTCCGCGCGTGGCGTGCGAAGACGTTCTCGCGCCCCTCGGCCGCCATCATGGAGAGCGCCGTGTGCGCCGCGATGACGAGCGAGATCGCGGGCGTGAAGGGCGTGTCCCCCTTCTCCAGCGAGGTCCGCGCCTTCGTCAGATTGAAGTAGAACTTGGGGAGCCGCGCCTTCTCGGCGGCGGCCCAGGCCCGGGGCCCGTAGCAGACGTAGCCGAGGCCGGGCGGGATCATCATCCCCTTCTGCGAGCCCCAGACCACCCCGTCGAGATCCGACGCGTCGAACCGGAGGTCGTAGACGCCGAACGACGTCACCGTGTCGGCGATCGTGAGGAGCCCCCGGGCGCGCGCGATCTTCGCGATGTCGTGCACCGGGAAGAGGGCGCCGGTCGAGGTCTCGCTGTGCGTGACGAAGAGCGCCTTCGCCTTCGGATGGGCGGCGATCGCCGACTCCACTTCCTCGGGCGTGGCGACGCGGCCGTAGGCGACCGTCAGGCGGTGGACCGTGACCCCGTAGGCTTCGGCGATCTTGCCCCACCGCTCGCCGAACTTACCGCCCTCGACGGCGATGATCTCGTCGCCGGGCGAGAGGAGGTTCACGAGCGCGGCCTCCATGGCGCCCGAACCCGACGCCGCGAGGGTCAGGACGGGCTGCGTCGATCCCAGGTGCTCCTGGAGGAGGCGGGTCTGCTCGAGGAAGATCTTCCGGTATTCGTCGGTCCGGTGGTGGATGATCGGCTGGGACTGCGACGCCAGGACTTCCGCGGGAATCTCGGTCGGTCCGGGCGTGAAGAGCATTCGCTTCATCGCGGGTTCGTCCTCATCGGTAGAACCGCCCGGCTGGAATCAGTGGGCGGTGGGATGTGGCTTCGCCTCCGGTTCGGCCGGGACGGCGACCCGAGGCTCGCCCGGCTTCAGGGCGATCTCCAGCACCTCGTCCATCGTCTCGACCAGGCGGAACGCGACTCCCTGGCGCACGGCCTCCGGGAGCTCCTTCAGATCCTTCTCGTTCTGCTTCGGGATGATGACCGTCTTCACGCCGGCCCGCGTCGCCGCGACGACCTTCTCGTTCAAGCCGCCGATCGGGAGCACGGTGCCGAGGAGCGTGATCTCGCCGGTCATGGCGACGTCCTCGCGGGTCGGAACACCCGTGAGCGCCGACACCAGCGCGGTCGCGATCGTGATCCCCGCCGAGGGGCCGTCCTTCGGGATGGCGCCCTCGGGCAGGTGCACGTGCACGTCCACTTCCTTGTAGAACTTCTTGTCGAGCCCCAGCGCCTCGGCGCGGGAGCGCGTGTACGAGAGCGCCGCCTGGCCCGACTCCTTCATGATCTCGCCGAGCTTTCCGGTCATGACCAGCGCGCCCGAACCGGGAAGCACGCTCACCTCCACGTTCAGGAGGTCGCCGCCGACTTCCGTCCAGGCGAGGCCCGTCGCCACGCCGATCCGGACGCGGCGTTCGATCTGGCTGTCCAGGTACTTCGGCGCGCCCAGGAACGCCGCCACGCGCTTCTCGGTGATGCGGATCGGCCGCGGCTTCTCGGCGACGGCCTTCCGCTTCGCCACCTTGCGGCAGATGGAGGCGATCTCCCGCTCCAGGCTCCGCACGCCCGACTCGCGCGTGTAGTCGCGGGAGACGGTGCGCACCGCCCGGTCGGTCAGACTCAGGTCGTCCGGCTGGAGGCCGTGGGCCTTCAGCTGCTTCGGCACGAGGAACTCGCGCGCGATCGCCACCTTCTCGAACTCGAGGTAGCCCGGCAGGCGCACGATCTCCATGCGATCCTGGAGCGCCGGCGGGATCGAGTAGAGCGAGTTCGCCGTCGTCAGGAACATCACCTGCGAGAGGTCGAAGTCGACCTCCAGGTAGTGGTCGTTGAACGCGTGATTCTGCTCCGGGTCCAGCACCTCGAGGAGCGCCGACGCCGGGTCGCCGCGGAAATCGGTCCCGAGCTTGTCGATCTCGTCGAGGAGCAGCACGGGATTGCGCGATCCGGCGCGCTTCAGGGCCTGGACGATCCGCCCCGGCATGGAGCCGATGTAGGTCCGGCGATGTCCGCGGATCTCGGCCTCGTCCCGCACGCCGCCGAGCGACATCCGGACGAACTTCCGTCCCAGCGCCCGCGCGATCGACTTGCCGAGCGAGGTCTTGCCCACGCCCGGGGGTCCGACGAAGCAGAGAATCGGGCCCTTCAGGCTCCCCGAGAGCTTCATGACGGCCAGGTACTCGAGGATCCGCTCCTTCACCTTCTTCAGGCCGTAGTGATCCTCGTTCAGGATCTTCTCGACCTCCTTGATGTCGGCGTGGTCCTCGGTCTCGACGGCCCACGGAAGCGAGACGAGCCAGTCGATGTAGTTCCGGACGACGGTGGCCTCGGGCGACATGAAGGACATCTTGCCGAGCTTGTCGAGCTCCTTCATGGCCTTGTCGTGGACTTCCTTCGGCATCTTCGCCTTCTTCACCTGCTCCACGAGCTCGTCGACCTCGTTCGAGAACTCGTTCTGGTAGCCGAGCTCCTTGCGGATCGCCTTCAGCTGCTCGTTGAGATAGAACTCCTTCTGGTTCTTCGAGACCTGATTGCGGACCTGCCCCTCGATCTTCCGCTCCAGCTTGAGAATCTCCAGCTCGCTCGCCAGCGTCTTGCTGAGGAGTGTGAAGCGCTGGGCGAGATCGTTCTGCTCCAGGATGGCCTGCTTGATCGGCACCTTCAGGAGCAGGTGCGCCGACACGGTGTAGGAGAGGAGGGTGGGGTTCGTGATGTTGTTCGCGGTCGCCAGCACCTCGTCCGGCACGCGCCGGTTCAGGTGCACGTAGTCGTTGAACGTGGCGAGCACGTTCCGCTGGAGCGCCTCGATCTCGGGGCTCGCCTTCTCGTCGTCCTGGATGACCGTCACGGAAGCCGACATCGACTCCTCGGCCGGGAAGAACTTCTTCACCTTGCCGCGGCAGATTCCCTCGACCAGGACGCGCATCGTGCCGTCCGGGAGGCGGAAGAGCTGCAGGACGCGGACCACGGTTCCGACGCGGAAGAGATCGCGCGAGCCCGGATCGGCCACCTCGGGCTTCTTCTGGGCGAGCACGAAGACGATGCGGTCCTTCTGCACCGCCTGCTCGATGGCGTTCACGGAGGCCACCCGCCCCACGAGGAGCGGAATGGTCATGTAGGGATAGATGACGATGTCCCGGAGCGGGAGGAGCGGAATGCGCTCCCGGATCTCGAAGACTTCGCCGTCGCGTTCGACCTTGATCATGGGCGGGGTTCTCGGGGGTTCGGGGTCTCGGTATCGGATTGGAGCCGGGGCCGGGGACCTGGGTCCGGAGCCGACGGCTCCGGACCGGCTACGCTTCCTTGCGCCGGCGGTCTCCGCGGTACGTGAGGATCGGTTCGGCCTTCTTCTGGACCACGTCGCGCGTGATCGTGCAGCCGACCACCTCGAGGCGGGACGGGATCTCGTACATGAGATCGAGCATCGCTTCCTCGAGCACGGCGCGCAGGCCGCGTGCGCCGGTGCCGCGCTGGATCGCCAGCTCCGCCACCGCCTGGAGCGCGTCGTCCGTGAATTCGAGCTTCACGCCCTCCATCTCGAACGACTTCTGGTACTGGCGGGTGATGGCGTTCTTCGGCTTCGTCAGGATCTCGACCAGCGACTCGCGTCCCAGCGAATCGAGCGAGGAGGTGACCGGGAGGCGGCCCACCAGTTCCGGAATGAGACCGAAGCGGAGGAGATCGTCGGGCTCGACCAGCGAGAGGAGGTCGCCCACGTTCCGATCCTTGCGGCTCTTGATCTCGGCGCCGAAGCCCATCGACTTGTTGCTGACGCGGCGCTCCACGATCTTCTCGAGACCTTCGAACGCGCCGCCGCAGATGAAGAGGATGTCCTTCGTGTTCACCTCGATGTACTTCTGCTGCGGGTGCTTCCGGCCGCCCTGCGGCGGCACGTTGGCGATCGTCCCCTCGAGGATCTTCAAGAGGGCCTGCTGGACGCCCTCGCCCGACACGTCGCGGGTGATGGACGGGTTCTCCGACTTCCGGGAGATCTTGTCCAGCTCGTCGATGTAGACGATGCCGTGCTCGGCGTTCACGACGTTGAAGTCGGTCGCCTGCAGGAGCCGCACCAGGATGTTCTCCACGTCCTCGCCGACGTAGCCCGCCTCCGTGAGGCAGGTGGCGTCCACGATGGCGAACGGCACCTTGAGGATCCGCGCCAGCGTCCGGGCGAGGAGCGTCTTCCCCGTGCCCGTGGGGCCGACCAGGAGGATGTTCGACTTCTCGAGCTCGACGTCCTCGACGGCGCCGCCCGAATAGATGCGCTTGTAGTGGTTGTAGACCGCGACGGAGAGCGTCTTCTTCGCGCGGTCCTGGCCGACGACGTAGTCGTCGAGTACTTTCTTGATCTCGGCCGGCTTCGGAAGCGAACCCTTCGGCAGACCCGGGGCGTGCTCGGTCTCCCCTTCCAGGATGTCGTTGCAGAGCTTCACGCACTCGCTGCAAATGTAGACGGACGGCCCCGAGACCAGACGCGAGACTTCGTCCTGGCCGCGGCCGCAGAAGCTGCAACGGATCGGATGGGGTGACTGGACGCGCTTTTTCATGCCGGGTTCGCCGAGTGGCCTCCTAGCCGACGGGCACCGGAGCCGGCTTCGTGGCCGTATCCGGCTTCGTGATGACCTTGTCCACGATCTTGTACGCGCGCGCCTCTTCGGCCGACAAGAAGTAGTTGCGGTCCGTGTCGTGCTCGATCTTCTCGAGCGGCTGCCCGGTGTGGCGCACCAGGATCTTGTTCAGCTCCGTCCGGATGGTGAGGATCTCCTTCGTGTAGATCTCGATGTCCGTGGCCTGACCCGACGAGCCGCCGAGCGGCTGGTGGATCATGACGCGCGAGTGCGGAAGCGCCGAGCGCTTCCCGGCCGCGCCGGCGCAGAGGAGGAGCGCTCCCATGCTGGCCGCCTGGCCCATGCAGATCGTCGCCACGTCCGGCTTGATGAACTGCATCGTGTCGTAGATCGCCAGGCCCGAGGTGACGACGCCTCCCGGCGAGTTGATGTAGAGATTGATGTCGCGGTCCGGGTCCTCGGCCTCCAGGAAGAGGAGCTGCGCGATGACCAGGTTCGCGATCGAATCGTCGATCGGCGTGCCGATGAAGACGATGCGGTCTTTCAGCAGCCGGGAGAAGATGTCGTAGGCGCGCTCCCCGCGGCCGCTTTGCTCGACGACGAATGGTACGAGCGACATGTTCGTTGGCCTCCCTGTCCCCTCTGGACCCGCCGGCGAACCGGCGTACCCATCAAACATCGGGCGTCGCCAGAGCCATCTTAACCTTTGCCTTTTCGCGAAGTAGGGCGAATACCTTCCGTTCCGCGAGGTGGACCCGGGCGCGCTCCCTCTGGGCCGCGCTCCGGACCAGCCGCTCCATCTCCGGCGGCGGCATGGACCCCTCCGCCGCGCTCCGAAGCGTCTCGTCCACCTCTTCCTCGGGGACCGTGATCCCTTCGGCCCTCACCAGGGCGTCCACGAGAAGGTCGCGGCGCAGCCGGCGCTCGGCGTGGGGGCGGTATTCGGAGAGGAACTGGGTCTGCTGTTCCTCGCTCCACTCCTCACCTTCGCCCCTTAGACGCTGCGACACCTCCTCCAGATACCCCGCCACCATGCTTTCCGGCAGATCGATCGGATTCCGGTCGATCAGCTGGCTGACGAGCTGCTCCTCCTGCTCCCGGAGAAGTCGCATCCGGGCTTCGCCTTCCAGGTTCAGGCGGATCCGGGCCCGCAACTCCGCCAGGTCCCGGAGCCCCGCCACCTCGACGGCGAACTGGTCGTCCAGCTCCCGCGCCTTCCGCTCGCGGACCTCTTTTACTTGAACACTGAACGTGACGGTTCGTCCCCGGAGTTCCTCGTTGCCGAAGTCGGCCGGGTAGGTCACGTCGAACCGGACGGCATCTCCCGCCTTCCTGCCCTGGAGGTTCGCCTTGAACTCGGCCAGGAGCCCCTGGGCCCCCAGCTCGACTAGGGCATCGGTCTGCTCGCTCTTATGAACCGGCTTCCCCTTGGCGTTCAGCCGGACGTAGTCCACCAGGAGGGCGTCCGCGGCGGACGCCTCGCGCTCTACGGCCACCCAGGAGGCGGCCCGCTCGCGCAGGTCGTCCAGGGCGCGATCGACCTCCCCGTCGGGCACCGCGGTGTCGCGGGAGTCGAGTTCGAGCTCGGCGTAGTCGGGCGCGTCGATCTGGGGCCGGATGTCCACGGCCGCCTCGTACGTGAGGGGCTTCCCCTTCTCGTACGTGATCTTGTCGATCGCCGGGTACTCGACGGGGTCGAGCCCCTGCTCCTTTACGGCATCCTGGTACGAGCGCCGGACTGCGCGCTCCAGGACGTCGTGCTCCAGGGAGTGCCCGAACTGGGCCTCCAGCATGGAACGCGGGGCCTTTCCCTTCCGGAATCCGGGGATGGCGGCCTTGCGCCGATACTCCTCGAGCGCCGCGTCGTAGTCCTGCTGTAGCTCCTCGGGCGCCACCTCGATCGAAAGGACCTTCCGCCAGGCTCCCTCGTCGCGAACTTCAACCTTCACAGGTCATTCTCCTCGTCGCCGGTTTGGCGCGGGAGGGGGTGCTCCCTCCGCGCGATTGTGCCTACGGGCGCCCCTGGGGCAACACCGGACCGGCTCGGGGGGGCGCCAAGGGCTAACCCTCTGCCTGCCAGTCACTATCCCGTCTCTAGGTCGAAGGATTCTACCAGATTTCGGCCGCGGGGCCGAGGACGCAGGAATGGGAGTCATTGGTGCGAGAGGGGGGAGTCGAACCCCCACGAGTTTCCCCACGGGATCCTAAGTCCCGCGCGTCTGCCAGTTCCGCCACTCTCGCACTCGGACCGTCGAGCCTAGCCCCCGGTCCGCCCGGCGGGCAAGACCGCCTGGGCCACCCGCGCCACGACCTCGTAGCGACCAAACGAGGGCATGAGATACGCGCCTTCCACGAGGTCGCGCGCCTGGAGCAGGAGTTCCCGGCACATCTCCACGCCGACCTCCACGCCCCGCTCCCCGGCCGACTTCATGGCCGCCCGGGCCTCGTCCGGGACGTGGATCCCGGGCACCTCGTTGTGGAGGAACTCGGCGTGGCGGTGCGATTGGAGCGGGAGGAGCCCGAGGAGGATCGGGATCCGCGGCTTGCCGACGGCCTCCAAGAAACGCCGGAGCGTCTCCAGCTCGTAGACGGGCTGCGTCATGGCGAACTCGGCGCCCGCCTCGATCTTCTTCGCGAATCGCTCCAGCTCGCGGTCGAAATTCTCGGCGGTCGGATTCACGGCGCAGCCGATGTGGAACTGGGTCGGCTCCCCGATCGAATTGCCGTGGAAATCAGCGCCCTCGTTCAGGCGGCGGAGAATCCGGAGCAAACCGATCGAGTCGGTGTCGAAGACGGCCGTCATGTTCGGATAGTCCCCCGCGCGCGGCGGATCGCCGGTCAGGGCGAGGATGTTCCGGATGCCGAGCGCGTGGGCGCCCATGAGGTCCGACTGGATCCCCATGAGGTTCCGGTCGCGGCAGGTGAAGTGGAGGATCGTCTCGATCCCCACCTGGTGCGTGATCATGGAGGCGAGCGCGATGGAGGACATCCGAATGCGCGCCATCGGGGAGTCGGCGACATTGATGGTGTCGACGCCGGCGCGCTTCAGGAGGTCCGCGCCCTCGATCATCTTCTTCGGACGCGCGCCCCGCGGAGGGTCCACTTCGACGCTGACCACGAATTCGCGCGCCGCCAGTTTCCGGGCGAGCGCGGAACGCTGCGTGGGGTCGGTCGGCGCCGGCGGCTCCTCGATGACGATCGGAGGGGCCGGGGAGCGCGTCGCGTCGCGCCCGGCGTCCGCGCGGGGGGAGACGGCGGCGCCTCCGCGAGCGGAGAGCGCTTCGCGCATCTTCCGGACGTGGGCCGGCGTCGTGCCGCAGCAGCCTCCGATCAGCGCGACGCCCGCGTCGGCGAAGCGGCGCGCCATCTCGCCCAGGTACTCGGGCGAGGAGAGATAGACGAAGCGGCCGTCGTGATAGCGCGGGAGCCCGGCGTTCGGCATGGCCGCGAGCGGGCGGTCGGTGCGGCGCCGCATCCGCTCCACCACGTCGAGCACGCCCTGCGGCCCGACGCTGCAGTTCGCCCCGATCACGTCCACCGCGAGCGGCGCCAACGTCCGAACCACATCCTCGGGGTAGGCGCCGTGGAGCGTGCGGAGATCCTCGGTGAACGTGAAGAGGACGACGAGGGGGAGGTCGGTCACGGAGCGGATCGCCTCGACCGCGATCACGCCCTCCGTCAGGTCGCTTTGCGTCTCGACGATCAGGAGGTCCACGCCTCCCTCGACCAGGCCTTCCGCCGACTCGCGGTAGGTGTCGAACGCCTCCTCGCGCGGGATGGTGCCGAGCGGCGCGACCGGCTTGCCGAGCGGCCCGATGGAACCCGCCACGAAGGCCGCCTCGCCCACCTCTTCGCGCGCGTTCCGCGCCAGGCGCGCCCCCTCGCGCGCGACGACGCGCGGGGCGTCGGTCACGCCGTGGGCGGCCAGGCGGAAACGGTTCGCGCCGAACGTGTTCGTCTCGATCACGTCGGCCCCGGCCCGGAGATACTCGCGGTGGACCGACTGGATCAGCGCGGGGTCTGTGAGGTTCAGCGTGTCGAACGACCGGTCGAACGCGATCCCCTTGTCGTACAAGAAGGTCCCCATGGCGCCGTCGGCCAGGAGCGGGCCGCGCGCGAGGCGCTCGACGAAGGCATGCTTCGGTCGCTGGGGAACGGGGACTTCGGGCCCGGAGACTTCCGTCATGCGTTTCATCGTACTATACTGCCCGGCTCACCATTGACGTCGTTTTGACCCCGGGGGTTCCCGTGAACATCCTCGTCTTCGTGAAACAGGTCCCGGACACCGAGACCCGAATCCAGATCCAGAACGGCGCGGTCGACACCGCGTCGGTGAAGTGGGTTCCCAATCCCTACGACGAATTCGCCATCGAGGAGGCGCTCCGGATCAAGGAGCGGCTCGGCGCGGGCAAGGTCACGATCGTGAGCCTCGGCCCCGACCGGGTGAAGGAGGCGATCAAGTACGGCCTCTCGCTCGGGGCCGACGAGGGCGTCCACGTGAAGGGCGAGGGCGTGGCGCTCGACGATCCCCTCTCCGTCGCCACGGTCCTCGCCGCGGCGGCGCGAAAGGCCGGATTCGATCTCGTCCTCGCCGGGAAGCACGCGGTGGATCAGGATCACGCGCAGACGGGCGTGATGATCGCCGAGCTTCTCGACCTCCCCCACGTCTCGGTGGTCGTCCATCTGGAGATCGACGCCGCCGCGAAGACGGGCACCGCCGAGCGCGAGATCGAAGGCGGATCGGAGACGGTCGCGTTCGAGCTGCCGGCGATGATCACCGCGCAGAAGGGCCTGAACGAGCCGCGTTACGCCTCCCTGAAGGGAATCATGGCCGTGAAGAAGAAGGTCGTCCCGGAATGGACGCTCGCCGACCTCGGCGTCGATCCCGCGTCGGTCGCGCCCGCGGCCGCCGGGCTTCGTACGCTCGAAGTCGCGCCGCCTCCCCCTCGCCCCGCGGGCAAGGTGCTGGAGGGCGAGCCCGCCGATGTCGCGAAGGAGCTGGTCCGGCTCCTCCGC
>DATIQI010000165.1:0-15525 GCA_035470985.1 Acidobacteriota bacterium | reverse complement strand
CGAGATGAATGCTCCGGACAAGCCGGCGGCGCCAACGGCCGAGGACCCCGCGAAGCACTAGTTCGGCGAACCGCGGCGGTTGAAAGCGAACGGGCGGTAGAACTCTCCGGGCGCTGGTCCTCGCCTTCGCTTCGCGAAGGCTGCGGAGGCGCCCTCCGATTTCTACCGCCCGTTCGCTTTCAACCGCCGAGAGTTGCCCTTCTAGTGTTTCGCGGGGTCCTCGGCCTTCGGAGCGGCCGGCTTGTCGGGCGCGTTCATCTCCGTCTCGACTTCCTTCATCCCCTTCTTGAACTCGGAGATTCCCTTCCCGATCGAGCGTCCGATCTCCGGAATCCGTTTGGCTCCGAAGAGGAAAAGCACGATCAAGAAGATCCAGAAGAGTTCCTGGGGTCCCAGATTGAACATCGTCGGTGCCTCGCCGCTCTAGCCCCGCGAGGGGGCTGCGTGGTGGTCATCGCGGCTGCGTCCAGCGCCGCGCGTCTCGGCCCACGATGACCGTGACGTCGATCATTTCCTGGGACCGCATCTGCTGGATGACGTGACGGGTGCCCAGGTAATCCGCCACGACGTTTCCCGGCTCGGGCCATTCGCCTCGATTGACCACGAGCGTGTTCCGGTAGTCCGAGCGGTCCGCGTTGCTCACCACGAGCACGTCGAAGCCGCCGTCCCTCAAGTACGAGGCTAACTCGCCCGCGAGGCCCGATCGACCGCTCCCGTTCAGGAGCTCGATCCGGATCGGTCCCTTCGGCCTCCCGGCCGACTGGGGCCCGACGCGGAGCGCGGTCGAGACCACGAGCGCCGCGACGATCACGAAGAGCGCCGCGAGCGTGAAATCAAGCGCCCGCGATCCGCCGGCCTGCTTCTTCGCCATCGGACCTCGCCCGTCCCCTAGCGCCGCCGCTTCGCGTCGCGCGCCGTCTCGGCGTCCAGCGCGCGGCGAACGCGCGCGTAGGTGCGGTCGAGCGCCTCCGGCAGCACCTTCGTGTCGGCCGTGACGGGCATGAAGTTCGTGTCGCCGTCCCAGCGCGGCACCACGTGCCAGTGGAGGTGCCCCAGCACGCCCGCGCCCGCCGTCCGCCCCAGGTTCATGCCCAGATTGAGGCCCCCGGGACGGTACTCGCGGCGCAGCGCGCGCTCCACGCGCGCCAGCCAGACGCCCAACTCCAGCGTCTCCTCCTCGGTCAGGTCGGCCAGGAAGGCCCGATGCTTCCGAGGGGCCACGAGGACGTGACCTACATTATACGGGTATAAGTTCATCATGACGATGGCCAACGGGGAGGTTGCCAGGACGAGCGACTTGGCCGACACCCGAGCCCGGCCCTGGCCGCAGAAAAGGCACGGCTCGCGTTTCCCCTTCCGGGGCCGCGACGCCTTCTGAATGTAGGCCATCCGCCATCCCGCCCAGAGCCGATTCATCGAAGGAGCGCCTCCACTTCGGCCAATTGCGCGACCGTGTTCACGCCCATCAACTCGCTCTCGTGCGTCGCGTGCTCGATGCCGACGCGGAGCCCCTTTCCGCGCATGAACGCGAGGGTGTCGGTCAGGTAGTACTCCTTCTGCTTGTTGTCGGCGCGGAGCGAATCGAGCGCCTCCTTCAGGGGCGAGCGGTCGAAGCAGTAGATCCCCGAGTTCACCTCGGCGACCGCGCGCTCCTTCGCGGTGGCGTCCTTCTCCTCGACGATCTTCACGAAGGCGCCGTTCTGGTCGCGGATCACGCGGCCGTACCCGCCGGGATCGGCCAGGATGCCGGTCAGGACCGTGACGCTGTTCTCCTCGCGATCGTGCCGCTCGAGGAGCCGCTTCAGCGTCTCGACCCGGACCAGCGGCATGTCGCCCGCGAGGACGAGAACGCGGCCGGGGCCCTCGGTGATCTCGTACCACGCCACCTGAACCGCGTGGCCGGTGCCGAGTTGGGGCACCTGCGTCACGAAGTGGACGCCCCGCGGGCCGCACGAAGCGCGGACCAGCTCCTCCTTGTGTCCCACGACCACGATGACCCGCGCCGGCTTCAGCGCGTCGAGGCGGTCGAGAACGTGGTGGATCAGGGGCCTGCCGAGCGCGGGATGGAGCACCTTCGGGAGGTCGGAGTTCATCCGCTTTCCCATGCCGGCGGCGAGGACGAGCGCCTGGAACTTCGGGATCATCGGTTCCCTTTCCTGCTCGTGACGTGTCGATTGTCGATGAGCCGGGTCCGCCCGATGCGTACCGCGGCCAAGAGAAGCGCCCGGCGCTCGACCCGGCGAACCGGAACGAGCGTCTTCGGGTCCACGATCTTCAGATAGTCGATCCGCTCCGGCCTCGCCTCCCGGCGAAGCACACCGCGCGCTTCCGCCTCGAGCCGGCGCGCGTCGCGGACGCCGCGCGCGGCGAGCGCCGACGCGGCGCGGAGCGCCTTCGGCAGGGCCGCCGCGCGGGCGCGCTCCTCCGGGCTCAGGTAGGCGTTTCGCGACGAGAGGGCGAGTCCGTCCCGCTCCCGGACGATCGGCGCGACGTCGAGCCGCGCGGCGACGTCGAAGTCGCGCATCATCGCGCCCACCACCGCGGCCTGTTGCGCGTCCTTCTGCCCGAGGATCAGGGTGTCGGGCTCCACGATCTGGAGCAGCTTCAGAACGACCGTGCAAACGCCCCCGAAGTGCCCCGGCCTCACGGCCCCCTCCCAGCGCGAGGCCAGAGGACCGGGCTGAACGCTCGTCTCGAACCCTTCGGGATAGAGCGCGGAGCCCGACGGGAGGAAGAACCAGTCGCAGCCCGCGGCCTTGGAGAGCCGCGCGTCGCGCGCGGCGTCGCGCGGGTAGCGGCGGAAGTCTTCCTTGGGGCCGAACTGGAGCGGGTTCACGAAGACGCTCACCACGACGCGGTCGTGGCGGGCCTTGGCGCGGCGGATCAGCGCGAGATGTCCTTCGTGAAGCGCGCCCATCGTCGGAACGAAGCCGATCGTCTCGCCCCGGCGTCGCGCGCGACGCGCCATCGCTCGCATCGCCTCGATGCGGCGGACTACCTTCACGCCTTCTTCTCGGGGACCGCGGAAGCCGGGGCGGGCGCGGCGGCGTACGACTCGGCGGCCGTCGGGTAGCGCCCCGCGCGCACGTCCTCCCCGAACGATTGGAGCGCCGTCTTCACGATCCCGCCGACGTCGGCGTAGCGGCGGACGAATTTCGCCGGGCGCCCGAACGAGAGCCCCAGGAGATCGTGGAAGACGAGCACCTGGCCGTCGCAGTCGGGGCCGGCGCCGATCCCGATCGTCGGAATCGTCAGTTCGCGACTCACCTCGGCCCCCAATTCACTCGGGATTCCCTCGAGCACGATGGCGAAGCAGCCGGCGCGCTCGAGCGCTCGGGCGTCCTCGAGGAGCGCGTCGGCCGCCTCACGCCCTCTCCCCTGGACGCGGTAACCCCCGAACTGATGGACCGACTGCGGCGTCAAGCCGAGGTGCCCTAGGACCGGGATGTCGGCGTTCAGGATCGCTTCGATCTGGGGGAGAATCCGCCGTCCGCCTTCGAGTTTCACCGCCTCGGCGCCCCGCTTCAGGAGCCGCCCGCTGTTTCGGACCGCGTCCTCGGCGCTCGCCTGGAACGAATTGAAGGGGAGGTCGGCCACGAGGAGGGCGCGCGGCCTGGCGCGCGCCGCGGCGCGGACATGATGCGACATCTCGGCCATGGTGACCGGGATGGTGGAGTCGTAGCCGAGCACCACCATCCCGACCGAGTCGCCGACCAGGATCAGGTCCACGCCGGCCTGGTCCGCGAGCGCGCAGGTGGGATAGTCGTAGGCCGTGACGGAGACGATCTTCCGCCCGTGCTCCTTCATCTCGCGGAGCGTGCGGGTCGTCACCTTGGGGCGCTCGGCCGCGCCGACGCCCGGCTTTTCGCCGCCGTACGTCACGACGCGCCTCCCGTGCTGGCCCCCGGCGTCACGTAGGCGACTCCTTCGCGATGCCCTTCCATTCGCGCGATCAGCTCCTCGAGGTCCGAGCGCCGATCCACGAAATTCAGCTCGTTGGTGTTCACGATGAGGAGCGGCGCGTCCTTGTAGTGGAAGAAGAAGTAATTGTACGCCTCCGCCAGCGTGGCCGTGTACTTGGGATCCATGGCCCGCTCGTAGGCGCGGCCGCGCTGCTGGATGCGCTCCCAGATCACTTCCGGATTCGCCTGGAGGTAGACCACCAGGTCGGGCGCGGGAATCTCGCGCTCCAGGAGCGCCGCCACCGAGTCGTAGAGCGAGAGTTCCTGATCGTTCAGGTTCAGGTTCGCGAAGATCCGGTCCTTCTGGAAGAGATAGTCGCTCACGACGCCGTTGTGGAAGAGGTCGGGCTGGCGGAGATCCTTCAGCTCGTGATAGCGGCTCACGAGGAAGAACATCTGCGTCGGAAAGGCGAAGCGGCGCTGGTCCTTGTAGAAGTTCTCGAGGAACGGGTTCGCGTCGGGCGCCTCGAGGAGGAGCCGCGCGCCCGCGCGCTCGGCGAGGAGCCGCGCCAGGCTCGTCTTGCCGACGCCGATCACGCCTTCGATCGCGATGTGCCGAGCGCCGAGATCCACTAGGTCCAGATTCGGCCGCCCTTCCGGACGGCGTGCCGCGGCGGGAGGCGACGGAGCGTCTTCGCGACCGCCTCGTTCGTGACGGGGTGGACGAAGTCGGGATCGAGCTCGACCAGCGGCGCGAGCACGAACGCGCGCTTGTGCGCCTCGGGGTGCGGCACCACGAGGTCCGCCTCTTCCAGCACCGTCGTGCCGTGGAAGAGGAGGTCGAGGTCGATCATCCGCGGCCCCCACTTCTGCGCGCGGACGCGTCCCATCCGCTGTTCGATGAGGAGGAGATTCCAGAGGAGCTCGCGCGGGTTCAATTCGGTCTCGAGCCACGCGACCGCGTTCAGGAACGCCGGCTGCTCGACCTCGCCGACGGGGTCGGTGTCGTAGAGCGACGAGACGCGGACCAGCGTCGTGCGCGGGATCTTCGCCAGTTCGTCCACGGCGCGGCGGATCTGAAGCTCCCGCTCGCCCAGGTTGGAGCCGAGTCCGACGAACGACTTCGTCATGGCCGGACGCGCTCCACTTCGACTTCGGGGACGACGTCGAAGTCGGGGACGGGGACGTGGAGCTTGCGGAGCCGGACCCGAACGCGCGACGCGGCGAACGCGCCGAGGAGCGCCAGCGCCAGATCCTCCGCCGCGGTCTCGAGGAGGCGGCGCCGGGTGCGCGCCAGGCGATCGCGAACGAAGCGGTTCACGGCCTCGTAGTCGATCGCGTCGCGAAGCGTGTCGGCGCGGCGCCGCGTGAGGGCGGGATAGGCGAGTTCCACGTCGGCCTCGAGGCGCTGCCCCAGCGCGCGCTCCCGCGCGGGGACGCCGAGGTGTCCGTAGGCGCGGATGCCGCGCAGGCGGAGCCAGTCCTCGCCGGCCGCGAATCCGGGGCGGGGGCGGGCGCTCCTAGCGGGCGTGCGACGGCGCGACGCCATGGGGCGCCTTCCAGGGCGCGAGCCCTTCCAGGTGGCGGATCGCCTGCTCGATCGCGGAGACGGGCCCGGTGAGCGCGATGCGGAAGTAGCCTTCCCCCTCGTCTCCGAATCCGGTGCCGGGCGTCAGCATGACGCCGGTCTTCTCGAAGACGCGCGTGGCGAAGTCCATGGAGGATTCGCCCTCGGGGACGCGGCCCCAGACGTAGAAGGCGCCGCCCGGCGCGCGCACGGGACAGCCGAGACGCGTCAGGCCCTCGACGGCCGTGTCGCGCCGCTCGCGATAGACGGTCCGGAGCGCGGGGCCGTGCGACGGCAGGAAGTGGTTCAGGGCCCAGGCGGCCGCGGTCTGGATGGCCTGCGGCGCGCCCGAATCGACGTTCGCCTTGAAGCGGACGAGCGCCTCGACCAGCGAGGGCGCACCGACCGCGAAGCCGAGACGCCAGCCGGTCATGTTGAAGGTCTTCGAGAAGGAGTGGAACTCGATCGTCCGCGCGCGCGCCGCCGGAATCTCGAGCGCGCTGGGGGGCGGATCGCCGTAGTAGAGCTCGGAGTAGGCGGCGTCGCTCGCGATGATGAGATCGCGGCGCTCCGCCCAGGCGGCCAGCTCCTCGTAGAACGAGCGCGGCGCCAGGGCTCCGGTCGGATTGTTCGGGTAGTTCACCCAGACCACGCGCGTGCGCGGCGTGACGAGGCGATCGAGTTCGGCGAGATCGGGAAGGAACCCGTTCGACTCGCGGAGCGCGTAGCGGACCGGGGTCGCGCCGGCGAACGTGGCGCCCGCGAAGTAGACGGGGTACCCCGGGTCGGGCATCAGCACCTCGTCGCCCGGGTTCAGGATCGCGAGCGGGAAGTGCCCGATCCCCTCTTTCGAGCCGATGAGAATCGCGCACTCCTTCAGGGGATCGACCGTGACGCCGTAGCGCCCCGCGAACCACGACGCGATCTCCCGGCGCGCGCTCGGCATCCCGGCGCTCGACGGGTAGCGGTGGTTGGCCGGATCCTGGGCCGCCTCGGCCATTTTCGCGAGGACGGGAGGGGGCGTCGGAAGGTCGGGGTCGCCGATCGAAAGGTCGATCACCGCGCGCCCGGCCGCCTCCGCCTCGGCCCGCTTACGCTCCAATTCCGCAAAGAGATAGCGGGGCAAGGCCTTCAGCCGCTGGGAGGGTTCGTAGGTCGCCATGGCGCACGACGGTACCGGGGGGTGCGGGGGGTGTCAAGGGGCGCGGGAACCGGCGTTACCGGCTCTGCCGCATGATCTGCCGTGCGACGAGTCGCACGAGCCGCCCCTCGGTCGGAATGTCGTATCGAGCCGCGACCGCCCGGCGGTCCTCCGGGGCGAGGCGCCCGGCTAGACCGCGCCGGCGGCCGGAGGATCCATCACGACCATCACCTCTTCCTCGAGCGTGATGCCGTTGGCTTCCTCGACGCGCCGCTTCATTTCGCGGGCGACGCGCAGCACTTCGTGGGCGGTCGCGTGATCCTTGTTCACGATGTAGTTCGCGTGAAAGGCGTGGACGCCCGCCCCGCCGTCGCGGATCTCCTTCGCGCCGGCCGCCTCGAGCAGCTGCCCGGCGGCGATCTTGCTCCCGTCCGGGAGGACGGGGTTCTTGAAGAAGCAGCCCGCCGTGTGGAGCCCCTTCTCGTGGCGGCGCGCGCGCTGCGCGGCGTGCTGCCCCATGATCCGGTCCATCTCGGCTCGGTCGCCCGGCTGGAGCGTGAACTCGGTCTCGACCACGATGTTCGTGTTGGTCTTCAGGATGCTGTGGCGATAGGCGAAGCCGAGATCCGCGGGGGTCCGGTCGACGAGCGTGGTCCCTTCCAGCAGGCGGATCCGCGTCGCCACGTCGCCCACCGAGCGGCCGAACGCGCCCGCGTTGCCGCGAATGGCGCCGCCCACCGTGCCGGGAATGTCGATCGCGAACTCGAGGCCCGAGAGCGACCTCTGCCGCGCCGCCTCCACGACTTCTCCGAGGTCCGCGCCGGCGCCCGCCGTGATCCGGTTGCCGTCCACCCGAAGGTGGTCGATCTTGTTCACGATCACGACGCCGCGGAATCCGGTATCGCCGACGAGCAGGTTCGAGCCGCCGCCGACCAGGAGCCAGCGCATGCCGCCGGCCACGGCCTCGGCCACGACCTTCTGAAGGGCCTGCTCGGTGTAGACCTCGACGAGGACGTCGGCGGGGCCCCCGATTCCGAACGTCGTGTAGGGGGCGATGGGGGCGGAGCGCGTCACCAGCGCTTCGGTGCGTTCGATCGTCAGCGTTTCAAAGGACACGTAGGACTCCGGGCCGTTCGTGGGTGACCGTTCTCTCCAGAATAGTCGCGCCGGCGGGACCGCGCCACGAGTTCGTGGGGCCAGGCTGTCGGCGCCCCGGAAGTATCGGCAGGATCGAGCGTTTTCTGCAGTGCCGAGTCGAGCCGCCGAGGTCGCTTTCCGGGGACCCGGCCGGCCGTTTCGGGGTATCCTCACCTGAACCCACGGGAGGGAGACTTGAGAGTTCCGAAGATCGCGCTGTCGCTGCTGGCCACCCTGGCGCTCGCGCCGGCGCTCCTCCTCGCGCCCGTTTCGGCGTCGGCCGCCGACGGCTACGAGCGGGAAACGATCATCGCGGGACCCACCGACCTCGTTTGGCGGCTCCTGACCACCGAGGACGGGATCCGCTCCTGGCTCGCCCCGCAGGCCGACGTGGACCTCCGCGTCGGAGGCCTCGTTCGCACCCATCAGGATCCGAAGGGCCGGCTCGGCGACGCCCAGACCACCGTGAGCCGCGTCCTCTCCCTCCGTCCCCGCCGCGCCTTTTCCGTGAAGGTCGAGCAGGCGCCCCAAGGCTACCCCTTCGCACAGGCGATCGAGGGGACGTGGTACGAGGTGGCTCTCGAGGCGCTCCCGGGCGGGAAGACGAAGGTCCGCTGCGCCGGGAACGGGCTCGCGAGCGGCTGGGCGGGCTACGCGGTCCGTCCCGCGTTCAACCAGGGGATGGACATGGTCTTCACCCAGCTGGAGCGGGCCGTCGCGCGGAGGATGGAGAAGGAGCGAACGCGCTAGCACTTCACCGCACCGCACCGCCCGCCCTCCCCCGTTGCGCCCCCGCCCGAATCTCACTACTCTGCCATCACTTCATTCGCGGAATCCGTCCAGGGAGGCTCTCGTGCGCATCGGAACGCCCCTCTCACCAGGCGCCACCAAGGTCCTGATCCTCGGCGCCGGCGAGCTCGGCAAGGAAGTCGTCATCGAGCTGCAGCGGCTCGGCGTGGAGGTGATCACGGTCGATCGCTACCCCGATGCCCCGGGCCACCAGGTGGCGCACCGGTCGCACGTGGTGGACATGACGGACGCCGCGGCGATTCGCGCGGTGGTCGAGGCGGAGCGCCCCCATCTGGTGGTGCCCGAGATCGAGGCGATCGCCACCGACGAGCTGGCCCGGATCGAGGCCGACGGCTTGGCGACGGTCATCCCGACCGCGCGCGCGACCCAGCTCACCATGAACCGCGAGGGAATCCGGCGGCTGGTGGCGGAAGAGCTGAAGCTCCCGACGTCGAAGTACGCGTTCGCCGAGGGCGCGCGGGAGCTGAAGAACGCGACCGACATCCTCGGCTTCCCGTGCGTGGTGAAGCCGGTGATGTCGTCGTCCGGGAAAGGGCAGTCGGTGCTTCAGGCCCCGGGCGACATCGACGCGGCGTGGGCCTACGCGATGAGCGCGGGGCGGGTGAAGAAGCAACGGGTGATCGTGGAGCAGATGATCCACTTCGACTACGAGATCACGCTCCTGACGGTCCGGTCGATCGGCCCCGACGGGGAGCCGATGACGTCGTTCTGCGAGCCGGTCGGGCACGTCCAGGTGAAGGGCGACTACGTCGAGTCGTGGCAGCCTCAGCCGATGACGCCGAAAGCGCGGGCCCGGGCGGAGGAGATTGCGAAGAAGGTCACCGACGCGTTGGGCGGCCGCGGGATCTTCGGCGTCGAGCTCTTCGTGAAGGGCGACCACGTCTGGTTCAGCGAGGTGAGCCCGCGCCCCCACGACACCGGGATGGTCACGATGATCACCCAGGCCCAGAGCGAGTTCGCGCTCCACGCCCGGGCGATCCTGGGGCTCCCCGTCTCGACCGAGCTTCGGTCCCCGGGCGCGAGCGCGGTGATCTACGGCGGCGTCGAGGCGAAGGGAATCGCCTTCGAGGGCGTGGACGAGGCGCTCCGGATTCCGCGCACCGACATCCGCCTCTTCGGGAAGCCGGAGTCCTTCACCCGCCGCCGCATGGGCGTCGCCCTCGCCTGGGGCGACGACGTGGAGGAGTGCCGCGAGCGCGCCAAGCGCTGCGCGACGACGGTGCGCCCGGTCGCGCTGTAGGCGGCGCGCTCCGAGACGGACGAGCGCCCGAAAACGACGAAGCCCCCGGATCGCTCCGGAGGCCTCGCGTGACGCCGGTTCCAGGGGACGGACAATCGATCCATCCAGCCGGAGTCGGCGGCGCCGATTCCGATTCTAGCCCGACCGCGGCCGGTTCGCCTTACTCCATCCCGCCCGGCATCTGCGGCCTGTCCTCTTCCGGCACGTCCGTGACGATCGCCTCGGTCGTGAGGAGGAGCGACGCGATGCTGGCCGCGTGCTGGAGCGCCGAGCGCGTCACCTTCGTCGGGTCCACGATTCCGGCCTGGACGAGATCCACGTACTCGCCCGTCGCCGCGTTGTAGCCGACCGCGCCCTTCTGGTGCTTGATCTTCTCGACGACCACGGAACCCTCGGCTCCGGCGTTCGCCGCGATGGTGCGGGCGGGAGCCTCGAGCGCGTTCGCCACGATCTCCATCCCGGACTTCTCGTCGCCCGTCGCGCTGTTCTTCCCGATCGAGACCTGCGCGCGAAGGAGCGCGACGCCGCCTCCCGGCACGATCCCCTCCTCCACCGCCGACTTCGTGGCGGCGAGGGCGTCCTCGACGCGGGCCTTTTTCTCCTTCATCTCGAACTCGGTCGCGGCGCCGACGTGCACGACCGCCACGCCGCCCGAGATCTTCGCCAGGCGCTCCTGGAGCTTCTCCTTGTCGTAGTCGGAGGTCGAGTCCTCGATCTCGCGGCGGATCTGATCGACGCGCGCCTTGATGTCGGTCTTCTTGCCCGCGCCCTCGATGATCGTGGTGCTCTCCTTCTCGATCACGATGCGCTTCGCCTTGCCCAGGTCGCCGACCACCGCGTTCTCCAGCTTGTATCCGGCCTCTTCGGTGATGAGGCGGCCGCCGGTGATGATCGCGATGTCCTCGAGCATGGCGCGGCGGCGATCGCCGAAGCCCGGCGCCTTCACGGCCGCCACGTTCAGGATGCCGCGGAGTTTGTTCACGACGAGCGTCGCGAGGGCCTCGCCCTCCATGTCCTCGGCGATGAGGAGGAGCGGCCGGCCCGTCTGCGCGACCTTCTCCAGCACCGGCAGGATGTCCTTGATGGCCGCGATCTTCTTGTCGTGGATCAGGATCATCGCGTCCTCGAGCACCGCTTCCATGCGCTCGGGGTCGGTGATGAAGTAGGGCGAGAGGTAGCCGCGGTCGAACTCCATGCCCTCGACGACCTCCATCGAGGTGTCGAGGCCCTTCGCCTCCTCGACCGTGATGACCCCGTCCTTCCCCACCTTGTCCATCGCGTCGGCGATCAGCGTGCCGATCTCGGGATCGTTGTTGGCGGAGATGGTCGCGACCTGCGCGATCTCGGTCGGCGTCTTGATCGCCTTCGACTGCTTCTTCAGATCCGCGACGACCGACGCGACGGCCTTGTCGATGCCGCGCTTCAGCTGCATCGGATTCGCGCCCGACGCCACGTGGCGAAGACCCTCGCGCACGATCGCCTGGGCGAGCACGGTCGCGGTGGTGGTGCCGTCGCCCGAGACGTCCTGCGTCTTCGTGGCGACTTCCTTCGCCATCTGGGCGCCCATGTTCTCGTACGGGTTCTCGAGCTCGATTTCCTTGGCGATCGTCACGCCGTCGTTCGTGACGGTCGGAGCGCCGAATTTCTTGTCGAGGACCACGTTCCGGCCCTTCGGGCCGAGCGTGACCTTCACCGTGTTCGCGAGCTTGTCCACGCCGCGCTGGAGCGCTTCGCGCGCGGCGGCGTCGAATAGGAGCTGCTTCGCCATGTCCCCCTGACCTCCTCGTTGGATGAACGCTGGGCCGCGTCGGGCCCGCGTTGGCACTAATAGGGTGAGAGTGCTAGCGACCGAAGATTACCGAAGCGCGGCGGGTGGCGCAAGCGGGTTCTGGCGGGCGGGCGGCGCGCCCGACGCCATCGCAAGGCATTGTGCGGCAGCGTATTACCGGCGCGACTTTCGCGCCCTCTTCCCCTGCCGCTCGTGGAGCGATCGCAATCCGTGCAGCGTGAGATCGGCGTCCACGTGGTCGATCGTCTCGGAGTGGTCGGCGATCGCCTCCGCCAGCCCGCCCGTGGCGATCACGACGGGGCGGATCCGCTCCTCCTTCGCGATCCGCCGGACGATCGAGTCGACCTGCCCCACGGCGCCGTAGAAGACGCCCGACTGGAGGCTCTCCTCGGTGGTCCGGCCGACGACGCGCGCCGGAGGCCGAAGCTCGAACGCGCCCAGGCGCGCGGCGCGGCGGATCAGCTGCTCGGCGCCCGTGAAGACGCCGGGGACGATGACGCCGCCCCGGTAGCGGCGCCCGGTCAGGAGCACGTCGAACGTGGTGGCCGTGCCGAAGTCGACGACGATCGAGGGCGCCTCATAGCGCTCGAACGCCCCGATCGCGTTCGCGATGCGATCGGCGCCGACCGCGGTGGGATCGAGGTACTCGATGGCGAGTCCGTGCGCGCTCCGCGACCCCACTTCGAGCGGGGCGCGGCCGGTGAGGCGCTTCGCGGCCCCGGCGTAGAGCGGCGTCTGCGGCGGCACCACCGACGCGAGCACCACGTCCCGCGCGCCCTTCCGCTTCACTTCCGGGAAGACCTGCCCGAGGAGGAGCGCCACCTCGTCCGCGGTGCGCCGCGTCTCGCTGCTCACGCGGAACGTCCGGACGAGCCGCTTCCCGGAGAAGAGGCCGAGCGTCACCTCGGTATTGCCGATGTCGATCGCGAGGAGCATCCGCGCCTCCCGGGGCCTAGCCCCAAACGGTGGGCTCGTCGGGGCGGCGTCCGCGGACGCGCCAGAGGAGCCACGCCATGAGCACACTGACGAAGTAGAGGAAGATGAGGGGCACGGCCAGGATCAGCATGGAAGGGCCGTCGCCGGGCGTGATGATGGCCGAGCCGAGCGCGATGAAGAGGATCGCGTGGCGCCACCGCTTCGCCAGCATCCGGGGCGAGACCATCCCGAACCAGGCCGCCAGGCAGAGGACGAGCGGCATCTGGAAGAGAATGCCGCACCCCGCCGCCAGCTTCACCGAGAAGTCGAGGAGCGACGAGATGGAGACGCGCGCCTCCATCTGCCCCGTCGCGAAGGAGCGGAGCATCTGCACCATCGCGGGAAGGAGGAGCTGGAGCGCGAAGATGACGCCGCTGTAGAGGAGGAGCGCCGAGGCCACCATCCAGGGGATGGCGAAGTGGCGCTCCGTCTTCTGGAGGCCGGGCGCCACGAACCACCACGCTTCGAGCAGCACGTACGGGACCGCCACCAGGCCGCCCGCCCAGAGCGCGACCGTCATCCGCGAGTTGAAGGCTTCCCCCGGCGTGAGGGCCAGCGCGCGCTCCCCGTGGAGGAGGTGCGTGATCAGGGCGTCGAGGAGCCGGTCGGAGAAGAACCAGGCGGTTCCCATGAGGATCAGCGCGACGAATCCCGCGCGGGCGAGCGCGCGGCGAAGCTCGTCGAGGTGCTCCAGGAACGACATCGCCCGCTCCCTCGCGGAGCCGGGGACCGGCGCTCCCTCGGGGGCCCCCTCGGGGGCCCCCGCGGGCGTCGCGTCGTCCGGGATCATTTCAGGAGCGCCCTCAGCTCTTCGAGGAACTGGTTCAGGTCCTTGAAGTGCCGGTAGACCGACGCGAAGCGGACGTACGCGACCTCGTCCAGCTGGTGGAGCGCCGACATCACGCGCTCGCCGATCTCGCTCGACGCGACCTCCTCGTTCCCCTGGCGGAGGAGCTCGGCCTCCAGTTCGTCCACGATGGCGTGGATCTTCTCCGCGGGAATCGGCCGCTTCTCGCAGGCGCGTAGGAGCCCGTTCAGGATCTTCTCGCGGCTGAAGGGCTCGCGCCGGCCGTCCTTCTTCACGACGAGGAGCGGCGTCGTTTCGACGGTCTCGTACGTCGTGAAGCGGCGGCGGCACTGGAGGCACTCGCGCCGGCGGCGGATCGCCTGTCCCTCCTTCGCCGATCGGGAATCGATCACCTTGTCCTCGAGGTGTCCGCACGACGGGCACTTCACGAGCGTCGCCCTCCGTTCGTCCCCGGGTCGAGCGGGATCTCCCCCGCGGCCACCGTGTGGACCGCGCCCGAGGCGTCGCGCAGGCGGAGCGCCCCGCTCGGCTCGTAGCCCTCCACGGTCCCCTCCACCCGCCGCTCGGACGAAACGACGACGAGCGGCGTTCCTTCGGCGGGGAGCCGCGACCGGACCGCCTCCCAGAGCGCGTCGGCGTCGCCCGCCGCGGCGAACGCGACGTAGCGCTCGTAGCCCGCCAGGACCTCCCGCAGCACGAGCCCGGGGTCGAACGCGCGGTCCCCCGCCGCGGCGCGAAGCGACGTCGCGATCGGGCGGATCTCCTCGGGCCAGGCGTCCTCGCGCTGGTTCACGTTGATCCCGAATCCGACGACGAGCGGCGGCACGGCGCTCGCGTCGGGAACGCGCGTCTCCGCGAGGACTCCGGAGAGCTTCCGCCGCCCGTGGAGCACGTCGTTCGGCCACTTCACCTCGAAGCGCTCCCCCGGAACGAGCCGCGCGGCCGCCTCCGCGATCGCGCACGCGGCGGCCATGCCGAGAAGCGGATAGCGGGCGAGCGGAATCCCCGGGCGGAGGAGCACCGAGGCGAGCACGGAGTCTCCCGGCGCGTCCCACCACGGGCGCCCCAGGCGGCCCCGGCCCGCCCGCTGGTGCGCGGTCAGGACCACGAGTCCTTCGGGCGCTCCCTCGGCGGCGCGCCGGAACGCCTCGTCGTTCGTGGACCCCACGTCGCCGTGGCACTCCACGGGCACGCCGCGGAAGCGAAGCTCGGTCGCGCCGTCGAGATCAGGCACGCGCGACGCCCTCGGCGCCCACCGAATCGAGGAGGAGCGAGAGATCGAGCGCGGGCGCCGAGTGCGTGAGCGCGCCCACGGAGATGAACGAGACGCCGGGGATCGCGAACTCGCGCACGTTGGCGAGCCGGATTCCTCCGGAGACCTCGAAGACGGGCGCCTGCCTGCCCCCGGCTTCGGCCGCCGGCCCGGCCGCGGCCTTCCCCTTCCCGCCGGAGCGGCCGAGCCGCCGAACCAGGTCGGCGACCCCGCGGGGCGTGAAGTTGTCGAGGAGGATCCGATCGACGCCGAGGCTCGCGGCTTCCTCGGCCTCCTCGGGCGTACGCGCCTCCACCACGACGGGGAGCCCCGTGTTCGCCCGGCGGACGCGCGCGACCGCCTCGCCGAGACCGCCGGCGGCGGTGATGTGATTCTCCTTCACGAGAATCTCGTCGTAGAGGCCGAAGCGGTGATTCGTCGCGCCGCCGGAGCGGACGGCCAGTTTCTCGAGGAGGCGGAGGCAGGGCGTCGTCTTCCGGGTGTCGAGGATCGTCACGCCGGTTCCCTCGACGGCCCGGACGAACGCGCGCGCCTGGGTCGCGATTCCCGAGAGCTTTTGCAGGAAGTTGAGCGCCACGCGCTCGCCGGAGAGGATGGCGCGGGCCTTGGCGCGAATCTCGCAGACGCGCGTTCCTTTCGCGAGATCGCCGCCGTCCTTCATCCTCCAGTCGACGGTCGCGCCCGGGTCGAGCTCGCGGAACGCGAGCGTCGCGGCGAGACTCCCCGCCAAGACCCCCTCCGCGCGCGCCTCGATGTGGGCGGGACGATGACCGCATCCTCGATGGCGCCGTTGGCGGCGAGCTTGTAGCGGTGCCAGAGCATGCCGCGCGGCGCCTCGGTGGCGGCGTGGCCCACGCCCGCGCGGGGCACCGCCGGCGCGCCG
>DATIQI010000164.1:0-2480 GCA_035470985.1 Acidobacteriota bacterium | reverse complement strand
TGGGTCACTGGCAGACGTTCGACTACTGGTGGGTGCTCGCGATCGCGGGGCTCGGCGGCCTGCTCGGTGTGCTGTTCTCGGTGCCGCTGCGCCGCACGCTGATCATCGCTCCTTCACCTGGAATCTCGTCCAGTACCTGGGCGAGCTGGGCGCCTTGCCGCGCGTCGCCCGGAACGACGCGGTCACCGTCGCCGACGCCGAGGCGATGAAGCCCTCGGCGCTCGTGATCTCGCCGGGCCCGGGCCGCCCGTCCGACGCGGGGGTTTCCTGCGATCTGGTGAAGCGCTTCGCGGGAACGATCCCGATCCTCGGCGTCTGCCTCGGGCACCAGTGCATCGCCGAGGTCTTCGGCGGACAGGTGGTCCGCGCCGAACGGCTCGTCCACGGGAAGACCTCCGCCGTGATCCACACCGGCCGCGGCATCTTCCTCGATGTGGACAATCCGTTCCAGGCGACGCGCTACCACTCGCTCGTCGTCGCGCGCGAAGGGCTCCCGGAGACGCTCCAGGTCGTCGCGTGGACGCCCGAGAACGAGATCATGGCGATCCGCCACCGCGATCACGAGACGTGGGGCGTCCAGTTCCACCCCGAGTCGATCCTCACGCCGCAGGGGAAGGAGATCCTCCGGAACTTCCTGCGCGTCGTTCCCGGACTCGGCGCCGGCTCAGACCGACCGGCGTCGTGACCGCGCCGTGACCATCCGGGCGCTCCTCCCGCGGCTCGCGCGCGGCGAGACGCTCGCCCGCGAGGAAGCGGCCGCCGCCGTCGGCGCCATGGTCGGCGGCGGGGAGGAGCCGGCCGCGATCGGCGCCTTTCTGATGGCGCTCGCCGCGCGCGGCGAGACCGAGGCGGAACTCCTGGGCGGCGCCGAGGCGCTGCGCGAGGCCGCGATCCCCTTCGCCCCGCCCTACGTCCCGCTCCTCGACACCTGCGGCACCGGAGGCGACGGTTCCCAGAGCTTCAATGTCTCGACGGCCGTCGCCTTCGTCGCCGCGGCCGCCGGCGTCCACGTCGCGAAGCACGGGAACCGCTCGGTCTCGAGCCGCTGCGGTTCGGCCGACGTTCTCGAATCGCTCGGCGCGGTGGTCGATCTCGGACCCGAGGCGTCGGAGGCCGTGCTGCGCGACGCGGGCCTCTGCTTCCTCTACGCGCGCCGCTTCCACCCCGCGGTGGGGCGCGTGGCGCCGGTCCGCCAGGCGCTCGGCATCCGGACGCTCTTCAACTGGCTCGGCCCCCTCGCGAATCCCGCGCGCGCCACGCATCAGCTCCTCGGCGTCGCGGAACGCCGCCTGGTGGAGCCCGTCGCGCGCGTCCTGGCCGGTCTCGGCGTGTCGCGCGCGCTCGTCGTCCACGGAGGAGGAGGCTTCGACGAACTCTCGCTGTCGGGGGAGAACGTCGCCGTGGTCGTCGAGGGAGGGGGAACGGATCGCACGCTTCGAGTCGCCGCGCCGGATCTCGGGCTGGCGCCGGCGGGGCCGGAGGCGCTCCTCGGCGGCGACGCCGCCGAGAACGCAGCGATTCTTCGCCGCATCGTGACCGGGGAGAAGGGACCGCGGCGCGACATCGTGCTCCTGAACGCGGCCGCGGCGCTCTGGGTCGCCGGCGCCGCGCCCGATCTGCCCGCGGCGGCCCGGAAGGCCGAGCACCTGATCGACTCGGGGGCGGTGGCGAACGCGCTCGACGCCTTCGTGGCCGCCACGCGCCGGCACGCGGACGGGGGCGCCCGGTGAGCGGCGACTTCCTCGCCGAGATCGGCCGGGAGCGTCTGGAGCGGGTGCGGCGGGACGCTTCGCGCGTACCGCTGGAGCGGCTCCGGGAGGAGGCCGAGGGGAGGCGCGGGGACGCCCGCTCGTTCCTGGGGGCCGTTCGCCGCTCGGAGGGCGCGCCCATTCAAGTCATTGCTGAGGCAAAGCAGGCATCTCCAAGCGCGGGAACGATTCGCGGCGACTACGATCCGGCGGCGCTGGCCGCCGCCTACGTGGAAGCCGGGGCGTCCGCCATCTCGGTGCTGACCGAACCCGAGCGGTTCAAGGGCTCCATCGAGCACCTGGCGGCGGTGCGGGCCCGCGTGGAGGCGCCGCTCCTCCTGAAGGATTTCGTGGTCCACGAGCGGCAGCTCTACGAGGCCCGGGCGCGCGGCGCCGACGCGGCGCTACTGATCGTCGGGCTCCTCGCGCCGGGACAGCTCCGCGACTACGCGGCCCTCTGCGCCGAGATCGGCTTGGAGTGCCTGGTGGAGATCCACGAGGCGCGCGAGCTCGAGCGGGCGCTCTCGGTCCCGGGCCCCGCCGCCATCGGCGTGAACAACCGGGATCTCCGCACGCTGGAGGTTCGCCGTGGTCACGCCGAGTCGATCCTCCCGCGCGTCCCGGCGGATCGCGTCCGGATCGCGGAGAGCGGCTATCGCGAGCGGGAGGAGATCCTCGGCTTGGAGCGGATCGGCGCCGACGCGGTCCTGATCGGCGAGGCGCTCCTTCGCC
>DATIQI010000163.1:0-15489 GCA_035470985.1 Acidobacteriota bacterium | reverse complement strand
GTGGTCGAGTCAGACGCTGCTGGTCGCGGTCGGGAACATCAGGTCGCGGCACGAGGCCGCGGCGCCGACCAGGTAGTCGGCCACGGCGTGCTCGGCCTCCATCAGTTTCACGCGCTTCTTGCCGCCCTCCTGCTGCGCGATGTGGGCGGCCACGGTCTCGATCCACTTGGTGGACGGCGTGATGGGAAATCCGGCGAAGAGGACGCAGCGCCACATCTGGAGCGTGGCGATGGCGGCGGCGGTGTTTCCGTCCGCCGTGATGGTCTCGCGAACGGTGTGGAGCGGCCGGTGCGCCTCGCGGACGCGCTCCAGCCGGATCGCGTCCGGATAGAGCTCGCCGGAGGGCGTGGCGCGGTGCGCCATCGGCGCGGCCGGCATGGTGGATTCCTTCACGAAGCGAGCACCTCCTCCCAGCGTTCCTCGAACGGCACCTCCTTGAAGAGGTGCTCCGGACAAACGGCGATGCACTCGCCGCAAAGCTTGCAGAACGTGCTCACGTCCACGCCGGTGACGAGGAGCCCTCGCTCGGTGTCGGGGACGAAGCGGATGATTCCCTCGGGGCAGTTCGTGATGCAGTGCGCGCAGCCCGTGCAGGCGGTCTGCGGGTCCTCGAACCTCAGGCGGAAGCCGCTCGGCGCGTAGTCGGCCGTGCGGTTCGACTGCGAGAGCCGGAGCGACGTCTGGGCGCCGGTCGGCAGATCGCCGTAGCCGGACCAGGGCGCGAGCGGGTGGTCGTCGGGCGTTCCTTCCTGAAACGTTCCCTCGCGCACCGATTCGGCGGAGGCGAGGAGCGCCGTCCGGTTCCGGTCCAGGATCGCGGACGGGACCCGGCGCTTCTTCAGGGTCTCGAGGAACGAATCGACCAGCTGCTCCACGCCGAACCCTCCGATCGCGCGGGCCGTGGCGATGTAGAGCGACACGTTTCCGATCGGCGCCTTCAGGTGCTTCGTTCCGATGTCGTCGCCCGGGACGGTCACCACGCGCCCCGAGAGGCGGTAGTGACGCGCGCACTCCTCGGGGGTGTGGCGCGTGTTCAGGACGAAGGTTCCGCCCGGAGGCACGCCCTGGGCGAAGTCGACGGAACGGGCGGCTCCCTCGTCCATCAACACGGAGAGGAGGGGCCGGGTCACCTCGCACGCCGCCTGGATCGGACGGCGGCTGATGCGGAGGAACGACCGGATGTTCGCCCCGCGGCGGGCGCTCGAGAAGAACGGCCATTCCTGGACGTGCATCTCGGGGTCGCGCAGCATGAGATTGGCGAGGCTCTGAAACGCGAGGACCAGCCCGCCGCCCGCCTTGCCGTCGCCTCGGACTTCGAGGACGGACGCGCGCATGGTCTCCTGGAGATCCTTCACCGTCTGGTGGGCTTCCATGTCGGGCCTACTTCTTCCAGAGGATGGCGTGCCCCGGGCACTCCGCCATGATCTTGTCCAGTTTCGGACGCTGGGACTCGTCGAGCGGCCCGTAGACCTCGGCCACTTCCTCGTCCTCGACCTTCCGAAACGCCTGGGGCAGGAACTTGATGCAATCGCCACACTCGGTACACAGGTCCTGGTCGACGTAAAACTCGGGCACGTTCGGCATCGGTTCCTCCTTGGGTGGATTCTTGCCAAGACTTTGCCACGTTTGCGCTTCGCTCGATCCGGGTACTTAGGTACCAACCCGCATGCACCCATTTAGGCATGCACCTCGGGCTTCCGTAAACCGTAGTCTGTCGTACGGGCCACGGGGTGTCACCCCGCCGCATGGCCGCGGCGGCGCCCGCCCCGTATTCATCGAACCCAAACGGAGCGCGCCATGTCCGATCCGAAACCGGATCATCTGCTTGTTCCGCCACGCGATGCCGCGTCGAACGCCGGCCGCCGGCGCTTCCTTCTTCACCTGGGTCTCCTCGCCGGCGCGGGGCTCGCCCCGTTCGTGGCGGGGTCGTCCCGCGGCAAGCGCTCCGGCGCCTCGGACCCGGCCGCCGCTTCGCGATCCGGTTCGTCCCGGCCCGCGCGGCTCGAGACCGCCCGTCCCGCGCTCGGCACCTGGGTGCGGGTCGTCGTCTCGGACGGCGACGAGGGGCGCGCGGCGCGCGCGGTGGAAGGCGCGTTCCGCGCCATCGCCGTGGTCGACGCCCAGATGAGCATCCACCGGCGCGACAGCCAGCTCGCGCGCGTGAACGCGGCCGCCGGCCGCGGAACGGTCGCCGTCGATCCCGCGCTCGTGACGGTGGTCGCGCGCGCGTGCGACGCCGCCCGGGAGACGGGCGGGGCCTACGACCCGACGATCCTGCCGCTCATGCGGCTCTATGGCTTCTACGGCGCGCGGCGCGATCGCTTCCCGAGCGACCGGGAGATCGCGGCGGCGCTCGACGTGACGGGCCATCGCTTCGTCACCGTGGACGCCGCGACCGGCCGCATCGGACTCACGCGTCACGGCGCGGCACTCGACCTCGGCTCCATCGGCAAGGGATGGGCGCTCGACCGCGCCGTGGACGCCATCCGGCGCGAAGGGGTGAACGCCGCGCTGGTGGACGTGGGCGGAAACGTGTACGGGCTCGGCGCGCCCGACGACCGGTCCGACGGATGGACGGTCGCCGTGGTCCACCCCGAGCGCGGAACCCTCGACCGGACCTTCACGCTTCGCGACCAGGCGATCGGGACGAGCGGCAACTCCGAGCAGAGGCATCGCCTCGGGCGGACCGAGGTCGGCCACTTGCTCGACGCCGCCCGCGGCCGCCCGGCGACCGGTCCCGGCAGCGCGACCGTCCGCACCTGGACCGGCGTGGACTCGGACCTCTACTCGACGGTGGCCTTCCTGCTCGGTCCCGACCGGCTTCGCGGCGTGCCGGCGATCCTCGACGCGCATTTCATCGGGTGATCATGGCGACCGCGAACATCGAGCTCCGGACCTTCGGGCGCGGCGGGATCCATCCCGACACGCACAAGCGGGACACCGCCGTCTCGCCGATCGAGACGATGGCGCCGCTTCCTTCCGAGGTCTGGCTCCCGCTCTCGCAGCACCTGGGGGAGCCGGCGGTCCCGCTGGTGAAGAAGGGGGACAAGGTCGTCCGCGGGCAGAAGATCGCCGAGGGCGGCGCGACCGGAGCGCCGCTCCACGCCACCATCAGCGGCAAGGTGAAGCCGATCGACAAGCGCCCGCATCCGACGCTCGTCAGCGTGGAGTCGATCATCATCGCGCGCGACGGGGAAGCCGAGCAGGAGTTTCCGGACGACCCCGACTGGCGCTCGCTCCCGCGGGAGGCGATGCTGGAGCGGATCCGCGAGGCCGGCATCGTGGGGCTGGGCGGAGCCGCCTTCCCGACGTACCGCAAGCTCACCCTTCCGCCGGGCGTGAAGGTCGACACCTTCATCCTGAACGGCGCCGAGTGCGAGCCCTACCTCACCTCCGACCATCGCCTCATGCTGGAAGAGCCCGAGGCGATCGTCGAAGGGGCGCTCGCGATGGCCCGCCTGATCGGCGTGAAGCGCGTCCTGGTCGGCATCGAGGCCGACAAGCTGCCCGCCGTGGAATCGCTCCGCGCCGCGGCGCGGAACGTGCCGATGGGGGAGCAGACCTTCGAGGTCGTCCCCTGCGAGGTGCGCTATCCGCAGGGAGCCGAGCGGCAGCTGGTCACCGCACTCACCGGCCGCGTGATCCCGCCCCGCTCGCTCCCGACCGCGGTCGGCGTTCTGGTGCAGAACGTCGCCACCGCTCACGCCGTCCATCAGGCGATCCGATCCCGCCGGCCCCTCCTCGACCGCGTCATGACGGTCACGGGGCCCGGCATCTTCCATCCGCGCAACCTCCGCGTGCCGATCGGAACGCTCCTCCAGACGCTGGTGGACGCGTGCGGCGGCATGCGGCCCGACACGTCGCGCCTCATCGCGGGGGGGCCGATGATGGGGCGGGCGCTCCCGCGCCTCGATCTCCCCGTGATCAAGGGGATGAACGGGCTCCTCCTCCTGACGGGCCGCGGTCCGATGGAGGAGGGCTTTGGGCCCTGCATCCAGTGCGGCCGCTGTCTCGACGCCTGCCCGCTCGGGCTCGAGCCCGACCAGGTCTCCGTCCGCGTGGAGGCGGGGCGGACGCTCGACACCGATCCGTACGGCCCGCTCGACTGCTACGAGTGCGGCTGCTGCACGTACGTCTGCCCGTCGGGGCGCCCGCTCCTCCAGTTCATGCAGGTCGCGAAGTCGGCGCTTCGCCGCGCCGTCGAAGTGAAGGTGAAGGTATGAGCCTCGAGCCGGCCGCCCCGTCCGCCTCCGGAGCCGCGCCCGCCGGGACGCCGCCGCCCGCGCCGCCGGCGCCGCCGGCGTTCACCACGCCGCCCCCCTTCATCATCGAGCCGGGCCCTCACGTCCACTCCGACGAGACGACCACGAAGATCATGTGGACGGTGAACGCCGCCCTCGCGCCCGCCGCGCTCTGGGGAATGCTCGTCTTCGGGCTCCCGGCGATCGGCGTGGTCGTCGCCGCGACCGCGGGCTCGGTCGCCGCGGAATGGGTCGCGACGCGGATGACGAAGGGCCGGACGTCGGTGCGCGATGGAAGCGCCTTCTGCACCGGGCTCCTCCTCGCGCTCACCCTGCCGCCGCTCCTTCCGCTCTGGGCCGCGTTCCTGGGCGGCGCCTTCGCAATCGTCTTCGCGAAGACGATCTTCGGAGGTCTCAAATACAACCTCTTCAACCCGGCCCTGATCGGCCGCGCCTTCCTGATGGCCACGCTCCCGCTTCCGATGACGTCGGGGTGGGCCGTGCCGGCCCCGGTGTTCGCCGGCGTGGACGCGGTCACGACGGCGACGCCGCTCGGCGCGCTCCGGGAGCAGGGAATCGAAGCCGCGATGAATCTCCTGGGCGGGGCGGGATCCCCCTGGGTGTCGCTGATCGTCGGGCTTCGGCCCGGCTCGATCGGCGAAGTCTCCGTGCTTCTGGTCCTCGCCGGGGGCGGCTTCCTCCTCCTTCGCGGCATCATCAAGCCGACCATCCCGCTCGCGGTCCTGGCGGGCGTCGCCCTGACGACCGCGCCCTCGGGCCAGTTCGGACTCCACATGCTCTCGGGCGGGCTCTGGCTCGGCGCGCTCTTCATGGCGACCGACTACGTCACGTCGCCGACCACGCGGAACGGCCAGATCGTCTTCGGGCTCCTCATCGGCGCGCTGACCGGCATCATCCGCCTCTACGGCGGGTACCCGGAGGGGATCTGCTACGCGATCCTCCTCGCGAACACGATGGTGCCCGCGCTCAATCTCTGGTTCCGGCCGCGGCGGCCGGTCTTCGCGGGGGCTCCGTCGTGAGCGCGCGCGGCGAGACCCGGCGGATCGTCGTCTCCATGACCGTGACCTGCGCCGCGGGCGCGGCCATCCTGGGCGGCGTCTACCTCGGGACCGAGCGCTACGCCGAGGCGTCGCGTCAGCGGACGGAACGGACCGCGGTCCGCGAGCTCCTCTCGCTCGGCGCGGACGCGGAGGTGAGGCAGATCGATCAGTACCTCACCCACGCCCGGGACGCGGTCGTTTACCGCGAGCGCGGACGGCAGCTCGTCTTCGGCCTGGACGGCTCGCTCCGCTCCTCGGGCCCCGTTCCGGCCGACGAGGCGGACGCGAAGGGACTCCATTCGCTCGGGCGGATCTTCGCGGCCACCGAGAACGGCGCTCCGGCCGGATTCGTGGTCGAGGGGGAATCGCGCGGCTACAAGAACCGGATCCGCTTCTTCGTGGCGCTCGACGGCGCCTGGCGCATCGCGGGCGTTCGCGTGGTGGAGCACGAGGAGGATCCCGGGCTCGGCGCCGAGGTGGCGACCGGGTGGTTCCAGGGCCAGTACGCGGGACGGGACCTCGAGTCGGTGCCGGCGCTCGACGTGACGAAGGATCCGATGCCCGAGGATTGGCGCGGCGCGCTCCGGCGTCGCGCGGGAACGGGCGCGGAGGAGTGGGCGTCGCGCTATGGAGCGCTCCGGGAGCGCGAAGCCGCGCGGCCGATCTACGCCGTGACCGGCGCGACGATCTCGAGCCGCGCCCTCACGGACGGCGTGCGCACCACCATCCTCCACTTCCGCCGCCGCTGGGAGCTCCTCGAGCCCCACGTCGCCGGCGGAGGAGACGGGACGACGCCATGAGCCAGACGCTCCTGATGCCCGAGCGCCCACCCAGCGCGCGCTCGCTCCTCATGAACGGCATCTTCGGGGAGAACCCGGTCTTCCGCCTGGCGCTCTCCCTCTGCCCCGCCGTGGCCGTCACGACGACCGTGGCGAACGGGCTCATGCTCGGCGTCGCCGTGCTCCTCGTCCAGGTCCTCTCGAGCATGACCGTCGCGCTGGTGCGGAAGGGGATCCACCCCAAGGTCCGGATCCCGGTCTACACGATCATCATCGCGGTCTGGGTCAGCGCGATCGACATGACGCTGGCCGGCTTCTTCCCGAGCCTCTACGCGCAGGTCGGCCTCTACGTGAAGCTGATCGTGGCCTTCGCCATCATCATCTCGCGCCTGGAGGTCTTCGCCTCGAGGATGCCGCTCATTCCCACGTTCTGGGACGGGCTCGGCATGGGCCTCGGGTTCCTCTTCGCCCTGATCGTGATCGGCGCGTTCCGGGAAATCCTCGGAAGCGGCGCGATCCTCGGCTACACGCTCACGCCGGAAAAGCCGCTCCTCTTCTTCGCGCTCCCCGCGGGCGGCTTCTTCTCGATCGGAATCCTGATGGCCCTCTTCAACGCGATCGAGCGGATGCGAAACGGCGGGAAGGCGCCCGCGGCGTCGGGTGGAGGAGCCCATGGCTAAGCGGTCCTGGCCGGCGCTCCCGGCGCTCCTCGCGCTCGCGGCGCTCCTCGCGATCGGGCTCGCGTCCGGAACGGGCGCGGCGGACGCGGCCGAGATCCGCGGCGCGCGCGTCCAGACTCCCGATCACATGAGCCTCGATCTCTCGGCGCCGCCGGCGTCGCTCGCCCCCGCCAACTTTCGCCTGACCGACGCGCGCGCGCCCGACGTCCCGATCGAGATCCGTTCGGTGGAGTCGCTCGGCGGGAACCGGGTCCGGCTCCGGGTGGGGGACCGACTCGACGCCGCCGCGTCCTACCGGGTCGAGATGCTCGACCCGCCGGCCTCGCGCGACGTTCGCCCGGCGCCCTGGGCGCTCCTCCTGACCGTGGTCCTCTCCTCGGCGCTCATCAACAACTTCGTCTTCACGCGCTATCTCGGCCTCTGCATCTTCTTCGGGGTCTCCAAGAAACGGGACACCGCCGTGGGCATGGGGATCACCTTCACGCTCGTCATGATCCTGAGCGCGATGCTCTCCTGGGGCCTCTTCACGTTCGTGATGGCGCCGCTGAAGCTGAAGTTCCTCCAGATCATCATCTTCATCGGAGTTGTCGCGTTCCTGGTCCAGGCGCTCGACACGATCCTCAAGAAGACGCACCGGTCGCTCCACCAGAGGTGGGGCGTCTATCTCATGTTGATCACCACGAATTGCATCATCCTGGCGGTGCCGCTCCTGAACGCGGCGGCCGAATCGGGGCCGGCCGAATCGTTCGCGCTCGCGATCGGGTCGGGCATCGGGTTCGCCATCGCGCTCTTCCTCATGTCGTGCGCGCGGGAAAAGCTGGAGCTGGCGCGGGTCCCGGCCGTCTTCCAGGGCCTCCCGATCGCGTTCGTGCTCGCGGGCCTCTTCGCCCTCGCCTTCATGGGCTTCTCGGGCCTGTCGTTCCTCCGGTGACGCCATGAACGAGTCCATGCTCGCGACCGCGCTCTACGGGATCGGGATCTTCACGTCCATCGGGGTCGTCTTCGGTCTGACCCTCGCGGCCGTCGCGAAGCGCTTCCAGGTCCCCGTGAACCCGGTCGTCGAGCGCGTGCGCGCCTACCTCCCCTCGGCGAACTGCGGCGCCTGCGGCTTCGCCGGGTGCCAGGCGTACGCGGAAGCGGTGGTGGAGCGCGGCGAGGTCTCGCCGAATCTCTGCATCCCGGGTCGCGCCGCGGTCGCCCAGGCGATCGCCGAAGCGACGGGGAAGACGATGGGCACCGTGGCCGATCGCGTGGTGGTGATGCGCTGCCACGGAACGAGCGCGTTCGCCCGCGAGGAGGCGCGCTACATCGGCGTCGACACCTGCGCCGCGGCGTCGCTCGTCTTCGGAGGACCGAAGGCGTGCAAGAACGGCTGCCTCGGCCTGGGCGACTGCGTCCGCGCCTGCCCGTTCGACGCCCTCTTCCTGACCCCCGACGGGATCGCCGCCGTGGACTACGACAAGTGCACCGGGTGCGCGGTCTGCGTCCCGGTCTGCCCGAAGGAACTCTTCCAGCTCTACCCGCGCGACCGCCGGATCGAGCTCTCCTGCGTCGCCAAGGACAAGCAGTCGGTCGTCCGCTCGACCTGCATGGTCGGATGCACGCTCTGCCGCAAGTGCGTGACGAAGTGCCCGGCCGGCGCGATCGAGTGGGACGGCCGCACGATCATCATCCATCACGACATCTGTCTCGCCTACGGGCCGTCGTGTAACGAGGCGTGCGTGGACATCTGTCCGAGCACGATCCTGCACCGCGTCGGGCAGCGTCCGCGGCCCGAGCCCGTCGAGCCACCTCTGGAGGTATGAAGCGATGAAACCGCCGGCGACCGCGCCCGCACCCGCCGCTCCTCCGGCCGCCGCCACGGGCACCGGCGCGGCCCGCTCCCTGGTCCTCGCGTTGGTCGGGAGCGGCGGCGACGGCGTCGCGCTCCTCGGCGACCTGATCCTCGGCATGGCCGCGCGCGAGGGGCTCTACGGGATGATGGTCCAGTCGTACGGCCCCCAGATCCGCGGCGGGGAGTCGGCGGCGATCGTGCGCATCGCGGATCGCGAGACCCTCTACGAGGGGGACGAGGCCGACGTGCTCCTCTGCTTCCGGCTCCGCGACCTGAAGCGCTTCACGGGCACGATGAAGCTCCACGCGAAGAGCATCGTCGTCCTCGACCGGGAGGAGACGGGCGAGCTGCCCGAGTGGCTGGGACGGACGGACGAGCCGGCGTACCGCTTCCCGTTCGCGCGCTTCGAGGACGGGATCGAGGTCCAGGGACCTCCGAAGAACATGCTCGGGCTCGGCCTCCTCTGCCGCATCCTCGGCTGGCCGCAGACGCTGGCGGAGGAAGCGCTCCGCCGCCGGTTCGGAGAGAAGCGGGAGCGGATGAAGGCGAATCTCGAGGCGCTGGCGGCGGGGCTCGAGGCGGAGACGCCGCCGAGCCGTCCCGCCCCGACGGGATCGGGGCGCGGACTCTTCGCCGAGACGGGGAACGAGGCGGTCGCGCGCGGAGCCATCGCGGCGGGATTGAAGTTCTTCGCGGGCTACCCGATCACGCCGTCGTCCGAAGTGATGGAGACCCTGATCGACGAGCTGCCGGCGGCGGGCGGTCGCGTGGTCCAGGCCGAGGACGAGATCGCCGCCATGGGGATGGTTCTCGGCGCCTCCTTCGGCGGCGTCCCCTCCATGACCGCGACCAGCGGGCCGGGGCTCTCCCTCATGACCGAGATGATCGGACTATCGTCCATGGCCGAGCTTCCGTCGATCATCGTCGATTGCCAGCGCGCCGGCCCCGCGACGGGGATGCCCTCGCGCACGGAGCAGTCGGACCTCTACCACGCGATCTACGGCGGGCACGGCGACTTCCCGCGCGCGGTCCTCGGCGTCTTCGACGTCGTGCACGGGCGCGACGTGATGTACCGGGCCATGCTCCTCGCGGAGAAGTACCAGCTGCCGGTCCTCGTCCTCTCGGACGCCTACATCGCCCAGCGGCGCCAGATCCGCGACCCCGAGACGGCGCGCCTGAAGCCGCCGGCGCGGGAGCGGTGGACCGAGGCGAGCGGCCCCGCCCGCTTCGACGTGACGGCGACGCACGGGGTGAATCCGTTCCGCGTCCCCGGCGATCCCGGCGGGACCTACCTCGCGGCGGGGATCGAGCACACGGCCGACGGCTACCCGACCTCGGACACGGCGACGCACCAGCGGATGAACGAGAAGCGCTTCCGCAAGCTCGACTACATCCAGCGCGAGACGCACGATTGGTTCCGCACGCTCGGCGAGCCGGGCGCGACGCGCGGCATCGTGGCCTGGGGGAGCGCGTACGGGCTCCTGCGCGAGTGGGTCGCGGCCCATCCCGACACGCGCATCTTCCTTCCGGAGATCCTCCATCCCTTCCCGCTGGAGGCGTTCGAATCGTGGCGCCGCGGGCTCGCGTCGCTCTCGATCCTGGAACTGAACTTCCAGGGCCAGTTCCACCGCTACCTCTCCAGCCTCACCGACCTGCGCGGCGCGCGGAGCATCACCCGAAGCGGGGGCGCGCCGATGACCGCGACGGAACTCGACCGCTATCTCTCGGAGGCGACGTCATGAAGGCGAAAGACTACCGCTCCCCGCTGGAGCCCGTTTGGTGCACCGGCTGCGGCGACTTCGGGGTCCTGAAGGGACTCACCTCGGCGCTGGCCGATTTGGAGATCGTCCCCGAGAAGCTCGCGGTCGTCTCCGGCATCGGCTGCTCGAGCCGGCTCCCGGGCTACACGCGCTCCTACGCCTTCAACTCGATCCACGGTCGCGCGCTCCCGATCGCGAGCGGATTGAAGCTCTCGCGGCCCGACATCACGACGGTCGTGGTGGGCGGCGACGGGGACGGCTTCTCGATCGGGCTCGGGCACATTCCCCATACGATCCGCCGGAACGTCGATCTCACCTACGCGGTGCTCGACAACGGCATCTACGGGCTGACGAAGGGGCAGGCCTCGCCGACCTCCACCGAAGAGTTCAAGCGCGAGCGGGGACTGGCGGGGGTGGAGGAACGGCCGCTGAATCCGGTCCTCCTGGTCCTCTCGAGCGGCGCCGGGTTCGTCGCGCGGACGCACGCGGGGAATCTCCCGCACGTCCGGCAGATGCTGCGTGAGGCGATCTCCTATCCCGGGTTCGCCTTCGTCCACATCCTGGCGGGATGCGTGACGTACCAGGGACCCCAGTACGGCGAGGCGATCTACCAGCGCTGCGACATGCTGCCGGCCGATCACGACGTCACCGATCTCGCGAAGGCGATGGCGGCGACCCAGGCGGAGCGATTCCAGCTCGGCATTCTCTACCGGCGCCCCGTGACGCGCGCGCCGGGCATGGGTCCCGACGACCTCGCGGCCTCGGCGGGGATCTGGCCGGCGCCCGGAACGGCGGAAGCGAAGCGGGAGTTGCCGGCGGGGGACTAGCGCAGGGGCCCGGCGCTAGTAGCGAACGTTCGGCGCCGTCGTCGTCACCTTCACCGGGACCGTCGTTCGGAGCGACGCGAGGAGCCGCTCTCCTCGCTTCAGGACCGCGTGGCCCTCGCCCGACGCGCCGTCGGCCGCCACGGTCACCGTGGCGGTCAAGGTGGCTCCGTAGGTCGAGTCGTCCATGGCCGCGGTCGTCGTCTTCCCCCAGGGGGCCGTGAAGGCGGGAATCACGATCGTCCGCTTCGAGGCGCGATCGGTCACCGAGACCCGGGCCGTGGCCGAGCCGGTCTCTCCTCGAGCCCGCTCCAGCGCGATGCCGAACCGATAGCGCTCCGCGCCCTCTTCGAACGGCACCGCCGATCCCGCCGCGCACCCACCCAGGACCGCGCCGATCAGACCGAGCGCGACGCCTAGAACCAACGCCTCAAACGAAGTTCGCAATCCATTGCGCCAGAGACAGTTGCGATCCATGGCGAATCTCCGTAGAGGCTAAGGGACGGGGCCCGTTCCGCCGATAATTCCGGGACGGTAACGCCGCGAGCATCCGGACGCAAGGAGGAGCGATGTCTTCCTCGACTTCCATGAAGCAGATGATCGGAATCCCGCTGAACGTCGTGATGTTCCTCTTCCTCATGGTGATGGCCTGGGGGAGCTGGGACGGCTTCTTCGCGCATCCCGTGCGCGTGGGCGTCGTGATCGTCCACTTCCTCATGCTTCCGGTCATGACCTTCTCCACGTCGGGCCGGAGCCGGGGCGAGAAGCACGCCTCCGACTGGAAGCCCTTCTTCCCGCTCCTCATGTTCCATTCGCTCTTCACGGCGTGGGTGATGCCCTACATGGACGCGCGCGACCTCCTGGTCCTTCCGGGCGGCGACGCGCTCCGGTGGGCGGGGCTCCTCGTCCTCGCGTGCGGCGCCGCGCTCCGCGTCTGGCCGATGATGGTCCTCGGCAAGCGGTTCGCCTCCGTCGTCGCGCGGCAGGAGGGGCACTCCCTGGTGACCGGCGGGATCTACGCCGCCGTCCGCCATCCCTCCTACGTCGGAATCCTCCTCATGGACATCGGATTCGCGGGCATCTTCCGCTCGTCCATCGCCGTCCTCCTCCTGCCGATCGTCTTCTGGATGTTCAAGCGCCGGATGGACGTGGAAGAGGAGTTCATGGTGAGCGAGTTCGGCGACGACTACCGCGACTACATGAAGAAGACGTCGCGGCTCGCGCCGGGCGTCTACTGACCGACCGGGCGATCGCCCGGATTCCGCGCTAGGGTTCGACCCGCGCCGGCACTCCTCGGAGGGCCGGCGCGTTCGTTTCCGGCCACGCCCGCTCGAGGATCGGGGCGGCTCCGTGCTGGAGGAGCACCGCGACGAGGAGTCCGGCCGCCGCGTCGAGCGGGTAGTGATTGTGCGTGTAGACCGTCGCCGCCATGACGCCGCAGGCGAGGAGGAACTGCGCGTGGGCGACCGCGCGCGGGAACCAGCGGTAGCCGAGCCACGCGGCGGTGAAGGCGCCCGCGACGTGGGACGAAGGGAAGGCGGTTCCGGGCGCGTCGCCCGACGCCATGGCCGCGTGCATCAGTCCGGGGAAGAAGCCCTCGGGCCGCGCCTCGGGGGGAAGCGGGTCGGCGTGGCCCGGTCCGAAGACGGGGAAGTAGAGGTAGACGGCGTAGCAGGCCGTGTACGTCAGCATCGTCCGATACGAGATGTCCCGAAAGGCGCCGCCCCGGCGAAGGAGCGCCGCGGCGAGGGGCGGGCCGGCGATGAGGACGTAGTAGGAGACGTAGAGCCCGTGCATCGCCTCGCTCAGCCAGCGCTGCGGCATCGCCTCGGCCCACGCGCGGTGCCATCCGCCGGGGAAGAGCGCCTCGTCCCACCCGATCACGAGCGCGTCGTGACCGGCCGAGCCGATCGCCCCGTGAAGACGCCCCACCTCGGCGAATAGGGGATAGAGAAGCAGGAGCGGATAGGCTTCGCGCAGGAGTCTCAGCGGCGCGGGCGTCGCGGGACCGATCGCGCGGAGCCCGAGAGGGAGGAGCGCGCCGGCGAGGTGCGCGGCCAGGAACCACGGCGCGGCGGGATCGGATCCGAGCGCGCGGAGCCAGGCCGCGCCCGCCAGGACGTTGTAGGCGGCGAGAACCCGGTCGACGGGGCGGAGCATCGGGCCCTCAGCCGCGGCGGAGCTTGCCGCGATCGACTTTGCCCAGATGCGTTCGCGGAAGCGCGTCCACGAAGTGGACCTCGCGCGGGTGCTTGTACGGCGCGAGCCGCTCCCGGACGAACGCCTTCAGCTCCTCGTCGAGCCCGGCGCGCCGCTCCCGCGCCACCACGTGCGCGACCGGCTTCACCAGACCGCTTCCGTCGGCGACGCCGACCACCGCCGCCTCCGCGACGGCCGGGTGGAGGAGGAGGCAGCCTTCCACCTCCTGCGGCGCGAGCCATTTCCCGCCGACCTTCAGCATCTCGTCGCCGCGTCCTCCGTACGTGACGAAGCCCTCGTCGTCCATCGCGATGAGATCGCCCGAGACGTACCACGCGCCGCGGAAGGCCTGCTCGGTCTTCTCCTGGTGCTGCCAGTACGCGATCGCGCGCGCCCCGCCGCGCACCCAGAGCCACCCCGTCTCGCCGCGCGGCACCTCGCGCCCTTCCTCGTCGCAGGCCTTCACCTCGAAGCCGGGGACCACGGTGCCGAGCGTGCCGGGGCGCGCCGCGCCGGGCCGGTTGGAGATGAAGACGTGCCACATCTCGGCCGTCCCGAGGCCGTCGAGGAGATCGACGCCGAACGTGTCGCGCCACTGCCGGTCCAGCTCGACCGGCAGGGCCTCCCCCGCCGAGGTGCAGAGGCGAAGCGAGGAGAGATCGCGCGACCGCGCCCCGGGATGCGCCAGCATCTTGTGGATCATGGTCGGGACGTTCACGAGGATCGTGGGACGATGGCGGGCGATCTTCTCGAAGAGGACCTCCGCGGTCGCGGGCTCGGGGAAGAGCGCGGTCGCGCCTCCGGCGGCGAACGGGAAGAAGAGGTTCGAGCCGGTGGCGTATCCGAAGTAGAGCTTCGGCACGGAGAGGGTGACGTCGTTCTCGCCGACGCCGAGGACGCCGCGCCCGTACGCGTCGGTGGTGAAGGCGAAGGAGCGGTGCGTCTGGACGACCGCCTTCGGGCGGCCCGTCGTGCCACCGGAGAAGAGCCAGATCGCGGGATCGTCGCGGTGGGACGGGAAGGTCTCCAGAGCCGCGGACGCCTTCGCCAGGTCGCGCTCGAACGGCGCGCTCCCCGCGATCACCACGGAGCGGACGTGCCGCGAGTCGCGCCCCGCTTCCCGGAGCGCGGGGGAAGCGTCGTGATGAGCGACGACGATCCGCGCGCGCGTGTAGTCGAGGAGCTGGGCGATGTCGGCGTCGGGTAGCCCCGGATTCACCATCACCACGACGCCGCCGATCTTCAGCGCGCCGAAGAGGGCGCCGACGTAGTCGGCCCCGTCGGGGAGCGCGATCATCACCCGGTCCTCCGGGCCGGCACCGGCGGCGAGGAGGAGATTCCCGAAACGGTTCGCGTGGGCCTGGATCTCGGCGTACGTCCACGCCCGCGCGTCGGTGAGCACGGCGGGGCGGCCGCCGCGGCCTTCCCGGATCCGGGCGTCGAGGAAGAGATCGGCGATGTTCAAGCGTTCCGGCGGCTGGTAGGTCATGGTACGTTTCCGGTTCGCCGCCCATGATGGACGCCTGCCGGGCGGCTGGCAACCCCGGACTCCGAGGAGCCGCGCCCGATGCCGACGCTCGAATGGGCCGACCTGACGTGGGAAGAACTCCGCGCGCTCGATCGCGCGCGCTGCGTCGCGCTCCTTCCCGTCGGAGCCGTGGAAGCGCACGGCCCGCACCTCCCGCTCGACACCGACAACATCATCGCGGTCGCCATGGCGCGCGCCGGCGCCGCGCGGCTCGAAGCGGCCGGCCGGACGCCGCTCCTCCTCCCGCCGAGAGCTCGTACAGCTGATCGAAGCGCTGTCCGTCGGTCGAGCGCGTCAGGATGGATCGACCCATCACCGCACGGTCGCCCTCGAACTTCCGGGCATCCGTCGTAAAGAACACGAACATCGTCCCAGCCACGCTGATGCCGTCGAGCGGCACGTTGAACTCGTCCTGCGGCACCGGCGGGACGATGATGGGCGGGCTCGGAAGGAACGTGAGCGACAACCCGTCGTCTGGATTCGTATCTGTCGTGAAGGCGATCGCGTCGAAGTTGATGGTCCCCTCGGGATGCCCCACGCGCCAGGTATCGCCGAACAGGAAGAAGGTCTTGCCGTCGTGCTC
>DATIQI010000162.1:0-4119 GCA_035470985.1 Acidobacteriota bacterium | reverse complement strand
ATGCTCCCCGCGAGCAGGGCCGGCAGGAGCAGGAAGTGGTGGTATCGCCTGAGGATAAGGGTGAGGACGGCGCCGAAGAGGAAGCCGGGCAGCCACAGGTGGAGGGCCCCTGTCTTGAGGAGCCCGAGCCCGCGTTCGTGGGGCAGGCGGTGAGGTAGCCCAGTTCGTCGCTGAAAGCATAGTCGAGGTCCTGGCCCAATTCATCATCGATGGCGTTCACCGCCTCCATCGCCGACCGGAGCTGGAAGCCCGACGCCATCGCCTGCAGGCGCAGATGGTCCTCCTCGTTCACCATGACGGAGACGGTCTCGTCCGGCAGGAGGAGGAGTCCGCGCAGCTTGCCGTTGTCCGCGAGATCGCTCGAGATCAGGTGGCGCTCCACCAGGAACTGCCGGTCGAGCGGCGTCAGCTCCCGCATCGGGAGCGCGGACGACGTGGAGAGCGCCGGCGTCTTGCGCACCGCGGAGACGACGCTGGAGTAGACCATCGCCAGCTGCTCTTCGCGCGCGCGATGCGTGAACGGGATGTCCTTCAGGTTTCGCGCGAGCCGCACGCGGGTGGAGAGGACCACGTCGGAGGACGGCCCCGAGCCGTCCAGCCAGCGGCCCAGCTGTTGCGCGCGGTCGGTCAGCTTCACGCCGCGCCTCCCGCGGCCGCTCCGCCGTTCTGCGCTTCCATGGCCCGGATCTTGTCGCGCAGCGTCGCCGCGCTCTCGAATTCCTCGCGCTCCACGGCGCGCTGCAGCTCCTCGTAGAGGCGCTGCACCTCGCGGCGGACCGCCACGCGCTCGGAGTCGCGCGCGGGCGCCTTCCCCACGTGCTTCGTGCTGCCGTGGATGCGGCGAAGGAGCGGCCGGAGCTGCGTGCGGAACGTGACGTAGCACTCCGAGCAGCCGAGACGGCCCGACTCCTTGAACTCGGAGTAGACCAGTCCGCACCGCGGGCACTGCACGCGGCCGACCTTCGCCTCCTCGCCCTGCCCGGATTGATCGACCATGCCCGCGAGGAGGTCGCCGACGGAGAACTTCGACTTCAAGAGCGGGACGTGGTAGCCCCGCTCCTCCGCGCACTTCTCGCAGACGTGGTAGTCCGACTTCTTGTTGTTCACGATCTCGGTGAAATGGACCACCGCAGGTCGCTTCCCGCAGAACTGGCATTGCATCGCTGGTACCGTTCTCCCTCGCCCCCCGGCGTCACGATCGTTCGGTGTCCCGCTCCACCCCGCTACGGCGCTGCCATTCTATTAGATGCGGCGACCCTACAGTTTCATCGGCCGAAGCCGCCCCTCCTCAAGTGCTACCACACGACCGGCGGCGCGCGCGACATCGGGATTATGTGTCGCAATGACAATGGCTTGCGACTCATCCACCCGATATCGCTCCAGGATTCGGAGAAGCGCCTCGGTGGCGGGCCGGTCCAAGTTGCCGGTCGGCTCGTCCGCGAGGAGCACCGCGGGGCGGTGGTGGAGGGCCCGGGCGACCGCGACCCTCTGCTGCTCGCCCCCCGAGAGCTCCGACGGCTTGTGCTCCAGGCGCTCCCCCAAGCCGAGGTCCCGAAGGAGCCCTTCGGCGCGCTCCCGGACCGCGGCCGGAGGGTCGCCCGCGATCCAGCCGGGCATCATGGCGTTCTCGAGCGCCGTGAATTCGGGGAGGAGCTGGTGGAACTGGAAGACGAACCCGACCCGCCGGGTCCGAAGCCGCGACCGGGCGTCTTCCCCGGCGCCGGTCATCTCGGCGCCCGCCACGCGGACGCGACCAGAGGTCGGCGCGTCGAGGCCGCCCAGGAGGTGGAGCAGGGTCGACTTCCCCGAGCCCGACGCGCCCATCACCGCCACCATCTCGCCCGGCTGGACCACCAGGGAGACCTCCCGCAGGACGTCCACGGGCGCCGCTCCCTCGACATACCGCTTCGAGAGGCCCTCCGCCTCGAGCGCGGGCGCGGGCGCCGCGACCGCGCGGGCGGGCGCCGGCGCGCCTTCGGGCTCCCGCTCATTCATAGCGGATGGCCTGGACCGGGGCGAGGCGCGCGGCCTGCCACGCGGGGTAGAGGCTCGCGAGGAAACAGATCACGAGGGCGGCGAGGCCGACGAGGGCGAAGTCGAGCGGCTCCATCTTCACCGGGAGCGTGTCGAGGAAGTAGATCTCGCCCGGGAGTTGGAGCAGCTTCCAGCGGCCGAGCGCGTAGGAGACGGCCGCCCCCGCGGCCAGGCCGCAGAGCGTGCCGGCCCCTCCGATCATCGTTCCCTGCAGCAGGAAGATCTTCAGGATGCCCGTCGGGGTGACGCCCATGGCTCGAAGTACCCCGATGTCGCGGCGCTTCTCCAGGACCAGCATGACCAGGCTCGAGACGATGTTCACGGCCGCGACGAGAACGATGAGGACGAGGATGGTGAACATCACCGCCTTCTCGATCTTGATCCAGGCGAAGAGATTCCGGTTCAGGTCGATCCAGTTCGTGATGCGATACGACGGGCCGAGCGCCTCCGCCAGCGAGCGCGACCGCTCGCGCGCCTGGAAGAGATCGGGGATCCGGAGCTGGTATCCCGTCACCTCGCCGCTCAGGCCGTAGAACTCCTGCGCCGTCTCGAGGAGCACGATGCCGAGCGAGGAGTCGTACTCGTAGAGCCCCGACTCGAAGATCGCGCTGACGCGAAGCCGCTTCGTCCGCGGCACCCCGCCCAGGATCCCTCCCGGCTCCTCCTGCGGAACGCTGACGAGAATGATGTCGCCCCGCTTCACCCGGAGGCGGAGCGCCAGCTCCTGCCCCAGCGCGATCCCGGGGAGATCGCCGCCGTCGAAGGCTCCCTCGGCCGGCGCCAGGTGGGCGAGGATGTCGGTGACGCGCATCTCGCGCTCGGGGACGACGCCTTTCAAGATCATCCCGTCCACGCTCGCCTTCGAGGCGACCATCACCTTCCCGTAGACGAAGGGCGCGATCGTCGCCTGGGGGAGCGCCTCGCGGACGGCGGCGGGAATGGCGTCCCCCTGCGGCAGCGGCGCGTCGCCCGCGCCCAGCACCGCCAGGTGCGCGTTCGTGCCGGCGATCCGGCGCTGCACCTGATCCTCGAACCCGTTCATCACCGAGAGGACGATGGTCAGCGCGGCGACGCCGAGGAACACGCCCCCCGCGGCAAGCAGGCTCACCAGCGTGATGAAGTGGAGCCGCCGCCGGGAGCGGAGGTAGCGGAAGGCGATCGCGCGGACGTAGCCCATGGTCGTGTCTGCGGCCGCGCGGGCGCGGCCCGGGCGCCTAGGCGCCCGCCTCCTCTTCCGGCCGCATGTGCGGGAAGAGGATGACGTCCCGGATGGACCGCTGGTTCGTCAGGAGCATCACCACGCGGTCGACGCCGACGCCCACGCCGCCCGTGGGCGGCATCCCCATCTCCAGCGCGCGGAGGTAGTCGGCGTCGAGCGGTTGCGCCTCCTCGTCGCCGCGGCCGCGCTGCTCCACCTGGTCCTCGAACGCGCGGCGCTGGGCGTCGGGATCGTTCTGCTCGGAGGACCCTGTTCCGGTCGCTCGCCGTGGCGGGCGTCGAGCCCTACGCCGCGAAATACAAGGCGAAGCCCGAAGAGCTCATCCGCATCTACGAGCCCTCGCAGGTCAGCATCGCGGTGGCGGGCGGCGAGACGCAAGGCGCCTGGCGCATGTTCGGCGGGCGCTACGTGAAGTCGATATCGATCGACGCGTGGCGCTAGGCGCCGATGATCGCGTCCGCGGTCAGGTGCTCGTTGGGATCATCGAATGCGGGTGATCGCCTTGATCGAAGATCCGGCCGTGATCGAGCGCATCCTCTCTTGGCCGCCGCCTTCCGGATGCGTCGGCGGGGCCGGCGGAGTCCGGCGATGGCGCCAGCGCCGCAGCACGGCGCCAAGCAGCGTCCGCCGGTAGCACCAGATGTCGTAAACCGGCAAGGACTGCTTGCCCCACTTGCGCTTGTAATCGGCGAACTCGTGCCCGAAGTCAACGCAAGTGATCTTTCGCTCGATGGAATCCGATATATGCTTCGCCAAATGAACCAGGCCGGGACTATAGTCGCCGTATTCGCCATCGAATGCCAGCTTCGCAATAGTGGTCGTGCCGTGGCGGCCCAGGCCCCAAATGAAAGAAAGCGGCCGCTTCC
>DATIQI010000161.1:0-7414 GCA_035470985.1 Acidobacteriota bacterium | reverse complement strand
GCGGCCGGCGCGGCCCGAGCCCCGCGCGACGAGGGACCCGGTCGCTCCGCGAGCGTCTACGTCCTCGCCGATTCCGCCGGGGTGAAGGCGCTGAAGCAGGTTCGCGTCCGGGTCGGAATCACGGACGGAACGGTCACGGAGCTCTTCCCCGGCTCGCTCCAGGAAGGCGCGCAGGTGGTGGTGGGCCAGGAGGAGAACGGCGAGCGGCGCGGCGGAACGCCGAATCCGATGGCGGGCGGCGGGGGCCCGATGGGCCCCGGGCGCCCCGCGGGCGGCGGAGGGCGCGGCGGCCGCTGAGGCAGCACGCGGGCGACGATGCGGAGACGGCCATGATGTTCTGGGGCGAAGTCCTTCACGAGGCGCTGCGGGCCCTCGATCGGAACAAGGTCCGCACGCTTCTCACGATGCTCGGCGTCATCATCGGCGTCGCCGCGGTGATCGCGACCCTGGCCATCGGCCAGGGCGCGCGAAAGAGCGTGCAGGACCAGATCCGCTCGCTCGGCTCGAACGTGATCATGGTCTTCTCGGGCGGCGGGATGCACACGGTGCGGACCGCGACGGGCACGACGCAGGGCCTGACCGCGGAGGACGCCCTCGCGATCAAGCGCGAGTGCCCGTCGGTGGCGCTCGTCGCGCCGACCGTCCGGTCGAACGCGCAGGTCGTGGCGGCCGAGATGAACTGGAATACGACGGTCCAAGGCGGCGATGAGAACTTCCTCGAGGTCCGCGAGTGGCCGGTCGCCGAGGGGCGCGCCTTCACGAACTCGGACGTCCGCGCGGCCGCGAAGGTCGCGATCATCGGAGCCACGGTGAAGCGCGAGCTCTTCGGCGACGCCGACCCGATCGGCGCGACGATCCGGATCCGCCGCCTCCCGTTCGAGGTGATCGGCGTCCTGCAGACGAAGGGCTCTTCGTCGTGGGGCCAGGATCAGGACGACATCATCGTCGCCCCCATCACGACGGTGCAGAAGAAGATCCTCGCGTCACCGCTCCATGTGGGCGCCATCCTGGTCTCGGCCCAGTCGGAAGGGCTGGTGGAGCAGGCGATCGAGGAGATCACGATCCTCTTGCGCCAGCGCCACCGCATCCCACCCGGCCAGGCGGACGACTTCCGCGTTCGGTCGCAGGCCGAGATCGCCTCCACGGCCGAGGGGACGTCTCAGGTGATGACTTTGTTGCTGTCGAGCGTCGCGCTCGTGTCGTTGCTGGTGGGCGGGATCGGGATCATGAACATCATGCTCGTCTCGGTGACCGAGCGGACGCGCGAGATCGGAGTCCGCCGCGCGCTCGGGGCGCGAGCGAAGGACATCCTGGTTCAGTTCCTGGCGGAATCCGCGCTGGTGAGTCTGGTGGGCGGCGCCGTGGGGGTGGCGCTCGGGTTCGGGATCGCTTCAGCGGTCTCGCACTTCGCGCAGTGGCCGACGCTGGTCGGGCCGGAGGCGATCATGATCGCGTTCGGGTTCTCGGCGATCGTGGGGATCTTCTTCGGCTTCTATCCGGCGAGGACGGCGGCGCGGCTGGATCCGATCGAGTCGCTGCGGTACGAGTAGAGCCGCGCCCGATCGACGACGGCGCCACGCTCGGGTGGTCGAACTCCTCAGGACCTCGCCGTCAGCGCGCTCGAGCTCTTCCCTTCCACCAGGGGCACGATGTGGACCCGGCCGCCGTTCTTCTCCACGACCTCCCGGCCCACCACCTGGTCCGGCGTGTAGTCTCCGCCCTTCACCAGCACGTCGGGCTTCAGCGCTTCGATGATCTTGGCCGGCGTCTCCTCGTCGAAGACCACCACCCCATCCACGTCGCGCATCGCCGCCAGCACCGCCGCTCGGTCGGCCTCGTTCTGCACCGGCCGGCCCGCGCCCTTCAGCCCGCGCACCGACCGGTCGCTGTTGATGCCGACCAACAGGTAGTGTCCCTGCGCCTTCGCCTCGTGCAACAGCGCCACGTGCCCCGGATGGATGAGATCGAAGCAGCCGTTCGTGAACACGAACGTCTGGCCGCGGCCGCGCGCGGCGGCTCGGCGGCGGAGGGCGTCCACCTCGGTGAGGACTTCACCCACCGGCCACGTCCTCCAGCGACGCGATCAGTTCCTCGGAGGTGGCGGCGGCGGTGCCGAGGTGCGCGACCACGAGGCCCGCGGCGTGATTCGCCAGGACGCACGCCTCGGCCAGCGGCGCTCGCGCGGCCAGCGCTGCGCCGATCGTCGCGACGACCGTGTCGCCGGCGCCCGTGACGTCGTAGACCTCCCGCGCCTTCGTGGGGATGTGGGTGTGTCCCTCCTCGTCGAAGAGCGACATGCCCTCTTCCCCGCGCGTGATCAGGACCGACTTCGCGCCCAGTTTCTCGCGGAGCCCGAATCCCGCCTCGGCCAGATCGGCCGCGGAACGAAGCCGCTTCCCCCACGCCTGCGAGGCTTCGGCCACGTTCGGCGTGATCACCGTGACGCCCCGATAGCGGTGGAACTGTTCTTCCTTGGGGTCCACCGCGGTCGGGACGCCGCGCCGCACCAGCTCCGGCAGCAGGCGCTCCAGCAAGGGCGCGCAGAGGACGCCCTTCCCGTAGTCGGAGAGAATCACCGCGTCGGCGCCCGCCAGCGAAGCCTCCAGCCGATCCCACAAGCGCGCCCGGACCGAATCGGCCAGCGGCTCGCGGTTCTCCTCGTCGGCGCGCAGGACTTGCTGGTGCTGCGCGATGATCCGCGTCTTTTGCGTCGTTCGCCGCCCGGCGTCCTCCACCAGGCCCGCCTCGGGATCGACCCCGCGCTCGCGCAACACCGCGCACAAAGCCGCCGAAGCCACGTCGTCGCCGCGCACGCCGAACAGGACCGGCACCGCGCCGAGCGACGCCACGTTGTGCGCGACGTTGGCCGCGCCGCCCAGGCGGAACTCCTCCCGCTCCACGTCCACCACCAGGACCGGCGCCTCGGGCGAGACGCGCGCCGCGCGGCCCCAGAGATAGCGATCCAGGATCACGTCGCCCACGACCAACACGCGCTTCCCGCGGAAGTCGCGGACGCGGGCGGCCAGGGCGTCGCGGGTGAAGTGGGGGGCGCTTCGGGTCCCGGAGGGGTTCATGCGTCGGCTTCTTCGCCGTCGTACGTGTCGTCGTGCCCGTTTCCCTCGGGCTCGTCGTCGAGGTCCGGATGGTCCTCGGGTTCGGCGGCGTAGAAGTCCTCGATGAGCGCGAGCGCCTTCTCGGCGTCGTGCTCCAGGACCTCCACTTCGCCCCAGTAGCCGCGCTGGAACGTCTCCACGCCGGGAAGCCAGGGGATCTGCATGGCGACCGCCGTGGCCGGCACTCCATTCTCGCGGAGGAAGTCGCAGAGCATCGTGGCGGTGGCTTCGTCGGCCACCCTGCGCACCGACACCAGGCGTTCGTCTTGGCTCATGATGCGTAGCCCTCCGGGAAGCGCTGCCTCCACTCCCACGCGGTCTCGACGATCGTGTCGAGGTCGCCGAATTGGGGCTTCCAGCCTACCACGCGGCGGGCCGCTTCGGATGAGGCGATGAGGACCGGCGGATCGCCCTCCCGCCGGCCGGCGTCCACCGTCGGAACCTCGCGGCCGGTGACGCGCTTCACGGCGGCGACCACCTCCCGAACCGACGCGCCGCGCTCCGACCCGAGGTTCAGGGTCAGCGGCTCGCCGCCTCCGGCCAGGTACTTCGCCGCCCGGACGTGGGCCTCGGCGAGATCCAGGACGTGCACGTAGTCGCGCACCGCGGTGCCGTCCGGCGTCGCGTAGTCCGTGCCGTAGACGGGCACCGGGCCGCGCGCGCCGCGCGCCGCGTCGAGCAGCAAGGGAATCAGGTGCGTCTCGTCGCGATGGTCCTCGCCGTGGTCGATGCTCGCCCCCGCCACGTTGAAGTAGCGGAACGTGACGTGCGAGATGGAGCCGCGCCCCGCCCGCTCGCTCAGGATCCGCTCGAAGGCGAGCTTCGTGTTCCCGTACGCGTTCCCCGGCCGGAGCGCCGACTCCTCGCGGAGCGGCATGGTGGCCGAGGGATCGTACACGGCGGCCGTGGAGGAATAGACGATGGTCCGGACGTCGCGGGTCTGCATCGCGTCGAGGAGCCGGATCCCGTCCACCACGTTCGCCTCGTGGTAGGCCTCGGGGAACTTCATCGACTCCCCCACGATCGACTTGCCGGCGAGGTGGATCACGGCGTCGAGCGACTTGATCGTCAGCGCTTCCTTCAGCGCCTCTTCGTCGCCGATCCGGCCTTCGATGAGATAGGCGAGCGCCGGGACCGCGTCGCGATGCCCGGTGGAGAGATCGTCGAGGACGATGACCGAGTGGCGCGCCCGGACCAGCTCCTCGCAGACGACGCTCCCGATGTAGCCCGCGCCGCCGACGACCAGGAAGTTCACGCGCGGCGCGCCTGGGTTCCGCCGGCTCCCCCCGGAGCCTTCACCGGCTTCAGCGCCTCGCGGAGCGCCTTCAGGGCGGCGGCCGCGCCGCCCGGCTCGGACGAGCGAAAGACCGAGTTCCCGGCGACGAACGTGTCGGCGCCCGCCGAGGCGGCGCGCGCGATGGTCGCCGGTCCGATGCCGCCGTCCACTTCCAGGAGACAGTCGTGCTCCCCTTCGTCGATCGCGGCGCGAACGCGCGCGATCCGCTCGGGCGACTCCGGCAGGAACGCCTGCCCGCCGGCGCCCGGCTCCACGGTCATGACGAGCGCGATGTCGATCTCGGGGATGACGGGAAGGATCCGCTCGATCGGGGTGCCCGGCTTGATGGCGATGCCGGCCCGGAGCCCGCGATCGCGGATGGCGCGCGCGGCGGCCCGGGCGCCGTCGGCGCCTCCGACGGCTTCCAGGTGGACAGTCAGATGATCCGCGCCCGAGCGGGCGAAGCCCTCGAGGAAGCGCATCGGCTCGACCACCATCAGATGAACGTCGAGCGGGAGCGAGGTCAGCTTCCGGCAGGCGTCCACGATGATGGAGCCGAAGGTGAGGTTCGGAACGAACTGGGCGTCCATCACGTCCACGTGGAGGAAATCGGCGCCCGCGCGCTGCACCACGGCGATCTCCTCGCCGAGTCGCGCGAAGTCGGCCGAGAGGATCGAGGGGCAGAGCCGCATCTCGCGCGGCCTCGCCCAGGGCGTCGCGGCGCTCACCGGATCGCCCTCATCGATTCGCCCTCATGGATTCGCGTAGAGCACGATCGAGTCGCGCGGCGCGATCGGGCTCCCCGGAAGCGGCTCCTGCGCCGAGATGAGGCCCGTGCGGCCACGCGGCGCCCCTTCGCGCGAGAGGACCATGAAGCCCTCGTCGCGCAGCTCGCGCGCGACCGGGGCCAGCTCCCGGCCCGTCAGGTCGGGAAGGACGTACGTTCGCGGCAGGGTGCCGAGCGAGACGAGGAGGTCCACCGCCGTCTCCTGCTCCACGACCGTTTCGCCCGGAGGATCGCTCGTCACGACCATGTCGCGCGGCGCCTCGTCCGTGTAGATGCGCGCGACGTTGCCCCGGCGGAGTCCCGCCCCTTCCAGCATGATCTCGGCGCGGCGGACGCTCTCGCCGTCGAGGAGCGGGACCGACGTCCCCTGCGCGCCGAGGCTCACGACGACCGAAATCCGACGCCCGCGCTTCACCACCGAGCCCGGCTCGGGCTCCTGGCGCGCGATGAAGCCGCGCGGCACGTCGGCGCTCCACTGCTCGGAGATCTTCGAGAGCCGGAGGTCGAGCCCGGCCAGCGCGCGCTCCGCCTCCCGCTCGCTCATGCCCGCGATGTCGGGGACGAGCACCTCTTCCCCCTGGCGCGTGAACGACGGCATGAGGACCAGGTTCACCACGAGGAATCCGCCGAAGAGGGCGAGGCCCGAGAGGAGGAGCGTGCCGGTGAGTAGATTGAAGCGCGGGCCGCGGCGGCGGTCCTGACGCGGCCCCTCGACTTCGGGGGCCAGCTCGTCTTCGCGTACGGTCGGCTTCTCGGGTTCGTTCATGCGCGGTGGAGTCGGACGGCGAAGACGCCGTCGGTCCCGTGGGTATGGGGAAACGCTCGGAGCGCCGCGTCCCGGCCGCGAAACGCGGGCGGCACGAGGGGACGCGCGTCCTCCTGGACGAAGTCGCGCCGCGTCTCGAGGAATTCCCTCACGATCGCGTCGGTCTCTTCGGGTTCGAACGAGCAGACACTATACACCAACGTCCCGCCGGAGCGGACGCGGGCCGCGGCCTCGCTCAGGAGGGCGCGCTGGAGCGACGCCATCTCGCCGACGATCGCTTCCTGCTTCCGCCAGCGCGCGTCGGCGCGGCGCCGAAGGACGCCGAGTCCGCTGCAGGGCGCGTCCACCAGCACCGCGTCGAACATCGCCGTGAACGGCGGCTTCACGCCGTCGCCGCAGACGACGTGGATGCCGGGGAGGCGGAGCCGCTCGAAGAGGTTCTCCCGGAGCGACCGCGCGCGGCCCGCGTTTCGCTCCAGCGCCACGACGTACCCGCCCGGCGCGACGTCCTCGGCCAGCGCCGCCGTCTTGCCGCCCGGTGCGGCGCAGAGATCGAGGACGCGGTCACCCGGCTTCGCGCCGACGATCCGCGGGACCACCGATTCGGCTTCGTCCTGGAGCCAGAGGAGTCCCTGGCGAAAGAGGGGCGACCGGCTGGGGACGTAGCCTCCCTCGACCAGGAGGACCGGCCCTCCGCCCGGCGCGGGCACGGATCCGTGCCCCTCGGAACGAAGCGCCTGCGCCAGCGCGCCCGGCTTCATCCGGTGCGCGTTCGCGCGAACGGTGACGCCCGGCTCCTCGTTGTCGGCGTGGAGGAGCCGCTCCGCCTCCGCGGGGCCGAACCGCGCGACCCACCGCTCGACCACCCAGCGGGGGTGGGACGTCGCGACGGCGAGGTGCGCGATCGGATCGGCGTCGCGCTCGGGGAGCGGCGCGCGCTCCCCGGCCGCGAGGCGGCGGAGCACCGCGTTCACGAGGCCCGCGGTTCCGGGGTGGCCGTAGCGCTTCGCCAGCTCCACGCTCTCGGCGACCGCGGCCGAGACGGGAATGCGCGTCAGGACCAGCATCTGGTAGGCGCCGAGGCGAAGCGCGGTTCGGATCCAGAGCGGGAGCCCCTCGAATCCGTCCTTCCGCCCGCCGAGGAACGCATCGAGGTGATGATCGAGGAGCGCGCGATGCCGGAGCGTCCCCTGAACGAGCGTCGTGACGAGCGCCGCGTCGCGCGGCTCGAGCGCGTTCGCGCGAAGCCGGGTCTCCAGGAGCCGGTCGGCGTACGCGCCGCGGCTCTCCGCGTCGTGGAGGATCTGGAGCGCCAGCTCGCGCGGCGTGGCGCGCCGGTGGCGCGGGACGGCGCGGCGGGCCGGGCCCTTCACGGGCGGACGTCCAGGCGCGCTCCGACCTTCAGCCGCGCGCCGTTCGCGTAGTCGGCGCCCGACATCTCCTTCCGGCCCGAGGGGCGGACGCGCGCGAGC
>DATIQI010000160.1:0-4506 GCA_035470985.1 Acidobacteriota bacterium | reverse complement strand
GTAGCAAGCTGCTTTTTGCGCTCGTACGATAGAAATAGTTGGAATATTGAGCAGGCGCGCGACGTACAACCGGCTCAAAAACTCCACGCGCACTGCCCGGATGCTCGCAGATGGGCATCCTTCATGCAGCCAGCTGAACGGGACCGAGCAGAGGACGATGAGCGTCTGCGCCACGTTCCCGAAGTTCATATAGAGGAGGAGCACGATGATGACGAGCGTGAGGGGGACGAGGAAGCGCATCCGCTCCTGCATCGACTCCAGAAGCTCGTATTGCCCGGTCCACTTCAGCGAGTAGCCGGCGGGAAGGCGCACCTCGTGAGCGACGGCCTTCTTCGCGTCGTCCACGTAGCCGCCGATGTCGCGCTTCGCCACGTCCATGTCCACGTAGACGTAGCCGACCAGCATCCCCGCCTCGTCGCGGATCATCGGAGGTCCGGTGACGACCCGGATGTCGGCGATGGTGCCGAGCGGAATGTGGGCGCCGCCCATGCTACCGAGCGGATCCGCGCCCGGCGCGCCGCGGCCCGGCGGTAGCTCGTTCCCCGTACCCGACGTCCCGGACATGCCCCCTCCCGGCGAGCCCTGGTTCATGCCGCTGGAACCCTTCTCGCCCGATCCGCTTCCCATGCCTCCCATGTCCGTCTGCGACTGGAGGAGCGGCATGTCGCTCACGAAGGCCGAGGCGAGGAGGATCGGCTCGGATTCGGCCTCGGCGGGGGCCGGCGCCGCGCCCATGGTGGACATTCCCGTGCCCGAGCCGGAACCGGAGCCCGAGCGGCCGCCCCGCGGCAGCGGAACCAGCACGTGTCGCAGCCGCTCCAGGTCCTGGCGCAGCTCGCGCGGGTAGCGGACGTTGATCGTGAAGCGGTCCCGTCCCTCGACGGTCACGGCGATCGGCTGGCCGCCCACCGCGGCCTCGATCACGTCCTGGACGTCGCCCAGCGTGAGCCCGTAGCGCGCCAGGGCCTCGCGGCTCGGAACGATGTCGAGGTAGAAGCCGCCCGTGTTCCGGTCGGAATAGACGCTCCGCGTGTCCGCGACGCGCGAGAGGGCCCGCTCCAGATCGACGCCGATCCGCTCGATCGAGTCGAGATCGGCGCCGAAGATCTTCACGCCGATGGGGGTGCGGATCCCCGTCGAGAGCATGTCGATGCGCGTCTTGATCGGCATGGTCCAGGCGTTGGTCCAACCGGGAATCTGGACCGCCCGGTTCAGCTCCTCCGTCAGCTCCTGCCATGTGATCCGCCGCCGGTCGGGCCAGATCGGCCGGAAGAGCGGCTTCAGCCATCCGGGCGCCCAGCCCGAGTACCAGCGCTCCACCGGGATCTTCCGCCACGCCTCCCGCGGCTTCAGCTTCACGATCGTCTCCACCATGGAGAGGGGCGCCGGATCGGTCGGCGTCTCCATGCGGCCCGCCTTCCCGAAGACGCGCTCCACCTCCGGGAAGCGGCGGATGAGGCGGTCCTGCACCTGCACGTGGCGCTTCGCCTCCTCGATGGAAATGTTGGGGAAGGTGGTCGGCATGTAGAGGATGTCCCCCTCGTTCAGGGGCGGCATGAACTCGTGTCCCAGGTTCAACGCCATCGGAACGGCGGAGAGGACCGCGGCCAGTCCGATCGCGATCGTCGTCTTGGGGTTCTTCAGCGCGACCCACGCGAACGGCTTGTAGACGGCGATCATGGCGCGCGAGACGGGATGGTCCTTCTCGTGCCGGATCTTCCCGCGGATGAAGAGGGTCATGAGCGCGGGCGCCAGCGTGATCGAGACCAGGGCCGCGAGCGCCATGGCGAAGGTCTTCGTGAAGGCGAGCGGCTTGAAGAGGCGGCCCGCCTGCCCGTTCAGGCCGAAGATCGGAAGGAACGCCACGGTGATGATGAGGAGCGAGAAGAAGATCGGAGGGCCGACCTCCTGCGCCGCCTCGATCAGGACCCGCCGGCGGTCGGCGCCGGGCGGCGCCGTCTCCAGGTGCTTGTGCGCGTTCTCCACCAGGACGATCGCGGCGTCCACCATGGCGCCGATCGCGATGGCGATGCCTCCGAGGCTCATGATGTTCGAGTTGATCCCGAGGAAGTACATCGGGACGAACGCGAGGCCCACCGCCACGGGGAGCGTGAGGACGGGAACGAGCGTGCTGCGAAGATGGAGGAGGAAGACGAGGATCACGAGGCTCACCACGATCCCCTCTTCGATCAACGTGTGATTCAGGGTCTCGATGGCGTGGCGGATGAGATCCGAGCGGTCGTAGACCACCACCAGCTCGACGCCGGGCGGGAACGACGGTTTTAGCTCCCGCACCTTCTCCTTCACCCGGTCGATCACCTTCAGCGCGTTCTCACCGTAGCGCATCACGATGGTCCCGCCGACGGCCTCCCCGTCTCCGTCCAGCTCGCTCACGCCGCGGCGGATGTCGGGACCGAAGGAGACGGCGCCGACGTCGGCCACGCGGATCGGCGTACCGGTGCGCGGGTTCGCCCCGAGGGAGATGGAGCGGAGTTCGTCGAGACTCCGGATGTAGCCGCGGCCGCGGACGAAGTACTCACGGCCCGCCATCTCGATCACGCGCCCGCCGACGTCGGAGTTGCTCCGGCGGATCGCGGCGGTGACGTCGGAGAGGGAGAGATCGTACGCGTGCAGCCGGTCGGGATTCACCTCGACCTGGTACTGGCGCTGGTAGCCTCCCACGGAGGCGACCTCCGCGACGCCGGGCACGCTCCCGAGCGCGTAGCGGAGATTGAAGTCCTGGAACGTGCGGAGTTCGGCGAGGTCGTGCCGGCCGCTCCGATCCACCAGCGCGTACTGGAAGACCCATCCCACGGACGACGCGTCGGGGCCGAGCACCGGATTCACGCCCTCCGGGAGCCGCTCGCGGATGGAGGCCATGTACTCGAGGACGCGGCTCCGCGCCCAGTAGAGGTCGGTCCCCTCCTTGAAGATCACGTAGATGAAGCTCATCCCGAACATCGACTGCCCGCGCACGGCCTCCACGCGGGGCGCCCCCAGGAGCGAGGAGACGATCGGATAGGTGATCTGATCCTCCACGAGATCGGGGCTCCGGCCCATCCACTCGGTGAAGACGATCACTTGCGGATCGGAGAGATCGGGGATGGCGTCGAGCGGGATGTTCCGGATCGCCAGGAACGAGGCCACCACCAGGAACGCGGTCGCGACGAAGACCAGCGTTCGGTGTGTCGCGGAATACTCGATGATGCGGCCGATCAGGCTCACGGGTTCCCCCCGTGGTCGTGGCCGCTCGCCGGCGACCCGATGCCGGAAATCGCCGCCCGGAGCCGGCTCTCCGAATCGATCAGGAAGGACGCGCTGGCGACCACCGTGTCGCCCTCTGCGAGACCGCGCAGCACGGGAGTCCACGTGCCATCGCCCTGGCCGACCGTGACGATGCGGGGCTCGAAGCGCCCCCCCACGTGGGCGAGAAACGCATAGTCGTGTTCCCCCGCGTTCACGATGGCTTCGGTCGGAACCACGAGCATCGGGCGCGAGCCCGCGTGCACGACCGCCCGGCCGTACATGCCGGGACGCAGCGCTCCGCCCGCGTCGGCGAGGGAGAACCGAACCTTCAGCGTTCGCGTGTCGCTCGACACGGTGGGATAGACGAACTCCACCCGGCCGTGGAACGTCCGGCCCGGGAGCGCGTCCACCCGGAACTCGGCGCGATCCCCCACTTTCACGCGCCCGAAGTCCATCTCGTAGAGATCCGCCACGACCCAGACGGCGGAGAGATCGGCGATGGAGAGGAGCGGCGTGTCGCCCGCGACGTACTGGCCCTCGACCACGTTCCGTTCGAGCACGGTCCCGGAGACGGGAGCGCGGAGCACGAGGTCGGGGTTCACGGTCCGCTCCCGTTCCAGGCGGCGGACTTCCTCGTCGGGAATGCCCAGGAGCCGCAGCCGCGCGCGCGAGGCGGCGAGCCCGCCCCCCTCGTGCGGTCCCACGTCGGACGAGTCGCGCGCCCCCAGTTCGATCAGGAACTCCTGTTCGCTCTGATAGAGCTCGGGGCTGTAGATCGTGAGAAGGGGCTGCCCTTCGCGGATCCACTCGCCCGTCTGGTTCACGTGGAGCTTCCGGACCCAGCCGGACGCCCGGACCTGAACGCGACGGAGCCGGCGCTCGTCGGGCGTCACGAAGCCGACGAGGTCGAGGCGGCTCCCCAGGGCCCGGCGCGCCACGACGGCCGTGCGAACTCCGATCAGCTGGATCCGCTCGGGCGAGATCTGGACCGTGGCCAGCCCGGGAACGCCGCCGCCCGCCGCGGAATCGCCGTGGGCCACGTGATCTCCGCCCGAGTCGGGGATCGGCTCGAGGCGCATGCCGCAGATCGGGCATTCGCCGGGTCGATCGGACGTGTAGCTCGGATGCCGGGCGTCTCAATCCCCAGAATCACCTGGTCTCCTTCCTTCAGTAACCCTTCGGCAATTTCTGTGGAAAGGGAGTCGGCGATGCCGGTGGTGATCACCGCCTGGTGCACCTGCTTCGCTTGATCCATCACCC